>JBKJLT010000388.1:0-11612 GCA_046596765.1 Ferruginibacter sp.
CCCTGCCCGATGCATCGGCAGGGCAAGTATTTTAAAACGGAAACTACAGTTTCAAAAACCGATGGAACACCACAGCAATGCAGTTTGGTGGCGGCTTAAAGGTGTTATTGATATTGATACCTGGACTGATAACAATAAATGGCAATCTTATCTTGAGCCGGGTTTACGATATTTAAGTACCGTGCATTTTATGGATACCGGCTATTGGTTATGGGTAATTCCATTGGGCAGTAAAAACACCAGCATTGGTATTGTTGCCGATCCGGCTGTGCATCCTTTTGAAACGTTCAACACTTACGAAAAATCGGTTGAATGGATGCGGTTGAATGAACCGCTGGCTTATAAAATGCTTGTGCCTTTGGGCGAGGGCGAAGGGTTACTCGATTTTAAAATACTGAAGCATTACGCTCATCATTCCGGAAGAGTTTACTCGACAGACAGGTGGGGAACCACAGGTGAGTCCGGTCCTTTTTTAGATCCGTTGTATTCCCCAGGTACCGATTTTATTGCCATGAACAATGGCTGGCTTAGCGATTTGATTTTACGTGACCTGGCCGGAGAAGATATTGAAAGCCGTGTAAATATTTATGAGCAATGCCATCTTTCGTTGGTAGATGCCTGGATACCGGTTTATCAAAATAAATACCTGTTGATGGGTAATACTCAGATTATGGTGATCAAAATTTTCTGGGATTGGGCAACTTACTGGGCCATACCGTGTCATTTATTTGCGAACAAAGCACTTACCAATGTAAGAATATTGAAAGATCTGTTTGCGGCAAAAAATGGTCTTGGCCGTAAATTTGGCGATTTACATAAAGTGATGCAGGACCTGTTTTTAGAATGGCTGCCATTTGAAAATAAAATATTTTCGAACCGGTATATAGATCCTTTTGATTTGGCCGTGCTACGGAAATTTCAGGAAGATATTGAAGTGCAGCAGGAACCTGCCGAATTGATTAAACAGATAGCTGCAAACATGAACATGCTGGAACAGCTTGCTGTAGCCATCTTCAGGCTGGTGAGTGCAGAAGTAAATGGCACATCGCCGGATATAAAAGTGAATCCTTACACTATTAACCTGGGTAAAAAAGAAGGGGCGGTAATGTTAGATACCGAATCAGAGCAAGCCATAATTCCGGGCGAAGCGATTATGAAAGATGTGGATGTGATGTGGTTTTATCCGAAGGTAAAAGAAATGGAAGCCGCCGAAGCTGTATAATAATGTAATACCTATCTTGCTTTTGAACAATGGGTGAACTCCTCAATCAAACAGCATGAATACAGCATTAGAAAATACGGAAAAAATAAAAGCTGTTTTTTTAGAGACACAACTGTTTTATGCAAAGCATAATAACATGCCTGCGTTAATTGAATACCTGGAAAACACCGAAAAAGAATTCAGTTCTATTGCCTATGAAAGTGCCTCCATGGCCATTGCGTTAAATAATTTTGAAACTGATACATTTCCTCACGAATGGCTTTTGTTTGCCAATGGTGCAGCCGCTGCTCACCAGGCGCAGGTTTATGTAGGACTGGGCTGGGCAATTTCAAAATTTAATTTTCCTTTTTTAACTGCGGTAGAAAAACTTCATTCCAGGTTTTATTTCCGCATTGCTGATGGCTGTGGTTATTATGATGGAAGTTTTAAACGCCGTCAAACGGTAGTAAACAAACAACTGCCTGCTTATTTACCAGCCGCCGCCATGCCTATGTACGATCAGGGTATTGGCCGCAGTATCTGGTACACCCAAAAAGCTGATATATATAAGATACGCAGTACAATCGAAACATTTGAGGCCAACAGGCATGCCGACCTCTGGCGTGGCGTTGGTATTGCCATTGCTTATGTAGGAGGTTGTGATGATGAAGATTTAAAAACCTTATTGGAATATGCGGCTGCAAACAGATTTCAGTTAGCCTGCGGTGCTGCACTTGCAGCAAGGTCACGCACTATGGCAAATACGATGACGGCCGATACCGACCGTTGCAGTCGTTTGTGGTTTGCACTTACTGCAACGGATGAACATGCCATTGCTTTTGCTGGTGCCAAAACTCCTGGTGCTACCTATGAAGAGCTATACAGCCACTGGATTAAAAAAATGGAGGAGCGGCTGGCAGCAAGCTTTACGGAAGCTACATATTTGTGATACTTAACAAAAAAGAGATTCCAGAACGGAATCTCCTTTTTTAAAAATTAATTTACTGTAATCAGCAATGGCTGATAATGATTCTTCTTAACCTGCGCCCTGCCAATAAACTGGTTACCGTTAATGCGGGTAAATTTGGCCGGGTAAACCCTTACTTCTTCTTCTCTTGTATCAAACAACAATTCTTTGTTTGTAATAACTCCAGCTTTATCCAATTTAGAAACCACTACCTGGCCACCGGCACCATCTACATGATATTTAGGAACTTCATCTTCTGTTATATCCATGTTCTTTTTATTATCGAGGTACAAGAAATAGTAACCCGTTGCATCGCTGATCAATTTAAAACCCATGGTACCTGGTAAATTATAATTGATGGCATAAGAATAACTGGAAGTAGAGCCTTTTTGCTTTTTAGGTATTTTGCGCAGCCATTCAAATTGACCGCTGGCATTTATTTTACCGGCTATAATATCTTCATAATAAAAAGTAGTGTAGGTTCTTACCTGCCCCCTGCTGTCATAAGTTCTGTTCACAACCTTATAGTATTCTTCTAAAACCATCATCACGGTTCCATCACTTTCAATTATTATATTGCGTACAACTAAATTAGGTGCTTCGTAATCATCCTTCTTATCCATTTTTCTTCTGGTTCTGGCAGATTCAAATTTTTGGAGGTCGGCTAAGGGAAATTCATAATAGCCATTTTTAAATTTTACTACTTTATTGTTTTGATCAAGCGTAGCCAGAAAAACACCATCGGTTCCGTTGCTTGCTGATCTTTTATTTGATTTTTTACTGTAGGTGCAGGCAATAATCATTTCGTGCTGCAGATTTTCTACCAAAGAAGTTTCGTGAATAAAATAATCATCAAGCGAAAGTGTGGCAGAAATTATTTTATTGCTGCCTTTCACAAATTTCAATACTTCGTAATGATAAGCCGGCATGCCGGTTTCTTTGTCCTTTTCTTTTCTTTTTTCAGAATCATATACTTTGGCCAGCATATATGCATTGCCATTTCCATCAATAGAAAAATCTGAGTTATCCATGATTTGTTCTGTATAAGGCATGGTAAATTCTCCGCCCCAAAGTTTTTTCATGTTGTCATCAAAAACCTGCAGACCAATCTTGTCATAATTTTTTTTATCATTTTTCTCTTCGGGCCACAAACGGTAACTCACCAGCAATTTTTTACCGTCGGCATCATAATTAAACTTATACTTATTGTCAACTTTAAACTGGTAAAGACCTGTTGTAGTTAAGTCGCCGGATAATCTGGTGGTTTCAAACATCCTGGTATTGCTGGCCGTTAACTTTGCGCTACTAACATCAAGCTTATCATAATAAAGTGCTTCAACTTTAGATTCCTTATCCCAGTCACTGTGTATCCAGAAATAATTGCCGTTTTTAAATTCAGTAACTATTTCACTATTAAAGTTTTTAGTTGCCTCAGGCAGCTCAATTACTTTTTCATCAGACTGGTCAAGTGTTTTACCATTAAATTTTACAATTGACAGTTCTTCTTTTTTCAGGGAAAGATTTACAATTCCGTCTTTTTCATTACCGAAAAACGAAAGGTCTTCCGATTTACGGGGTAACTCGTACTCTGTACCCAGTTTAAAAGTAAATTTTTTGCTTTGAGCAAAGGTGGCTGTAGTAAATAAGGTTGCTACAGCAAAAATTAAATATTTCATCTGGTAATTTTTATTTTGGTTTGAGGTATAAATTATTTGATGTTCTTTTCTATAAACTTTCCTACTTTCTGTCCGTTCATAAAATAGGCATCGCCAATCCTGGATTTGGCATCAAATGCAGCTCCACGCCATTTGGTTTCAGGTGCACGTTCTACATATAGTACGGCTATTTTTTTATCCCGTTTTGCAGATTCAATAAGAGTAACAGTACCATCAACACCGGCATTTCTTTTAGATACACCAACCTGGTAGCCTGGCTCTAAAGCTTTGGTATTAAAGATGAGTGTGTATTTTGCATCTTTACTATAAGTCAATTTATTTTGTTTTGTAAAACCAAGCATAAACTTGTCTCCAAAATAATTTTTCTTCTGATCTTCCCATTCAGTAGCCCACTTATCACCGTTTGGGGGATCTTTGGCATTTTGTTCTTCAATTCGCTTTTTAATGTAATCGGCTTCTTTATTAAAATCACCTACTCCCATTTTTTCATAAGTAAATTCAAAGTTGATGGATGTTTCTCCTTTTAGAACAGAAAGGTCGCCTTTGGTAAGATCTACCTCCTGGGCAAAGCTGGTTATGCCGGTAAGTAAACCAAAGGCAAGAAACAGATAGTTTTTAATTGCTTTCATTTTGTTTGAGTATAGTTAAAAATAAAGGCTTCCGAACCGGAAGCCTTTTGCAAAGGTATATTTTAGAAGTGATTACTTGAGAGATTTACCCAGTTTTTTCCCGGCATTGGCATAAGCCTCAGAAATACGTAAACCGGTATCAAAATCATAACCAAAAGCGGTTCCACCTGGTACGTTGCTTATTGTAAAGGTTGCCAGCTTGTTGCTTTTATTGGCAGTTTCAACAATCCATACTTCAGCATCTATTTCAGCATTTTTACGCATAACACCCACATTAAATCCCGGTTCCATCGACAAAGTTTTAAATATCAGGGTATATTTAGCTTCCGTCATTACAGACATGCCACTGTTTAATTTAAATAACTCGATAAATTTTGGCTCAAATCTCGATTGCTTGTCATTTTGCCAGCTTGCGGCCCATGTATCCCCTTTGCCGGCTTCTTTTTTATTATACTCTTCTGTTTTAGCTGTTATATACTCCTGCTCACTTTTATACTTACCTACAGAAATATTGTCATAGTTAAACTCGATATTAACCGAGGTTTCAGGTTTTAAAATATCGGCGTTGCCGCTTGTATTTTTTACCTTTTGAGCATTTGCCTGAATGGTCAAAAAGGAAGCGGCGATTAAAAATGTTGCAATTTTTTTCATATAAATTTCGTTTAAAGTTAATTATGCATAAAATTATGGAATATACCCGATTAAAAAATACCCAATAGCCACCATTCTTTTACGGTATCTTCTAATATCTTCACATATATACGGGCAAAAAATAAAAATTCGAATTCTTTATTCTATTTTTACGGCATTACCTTATATACTTAAAATTGCACGCAGTGTACTGCGGGCACATAAAAACCGGAACATGGTACATGTAGGAGACAGGGCGCTTTCTTTAGATAATTTTTCAGATATTCTTTACAAGGAGCAGCAGGTTACTTTAGATACTTTAACTATAGAAAAAGTAAATGTAAATTTTAGTTTTTTACAGAAATTTTCTTCCAATAAGCTGATTTACGGTATTAACACCGGCTTTGGCCCCATGGCCCAGTATAAGGTTAATGAAAAAAATCTGCTGCAACTTCAATATAATTTAATAAGAAGCCATAGCTCTGGAGCTGGTAATATGATGAGCCCCATACTGGCAAAAGCGGTAATGATTGCCCGGCTGAACAGCCTGATGCAGGCTTACTCCGGCGTTCATCCCGAAATTGTTGAACTGCTGAAGGAACTTATAAATAAAGATGTAGCTCCCTGCATTTTTGAGCATGGTGGCGTTGGTGCCAGCGGCGATCTGGTTCAACTTGCACACCTTGCATTAGTTTTAATTGGAGAAGGTGAAGTGATTTATGAAGGAACTTTACAATCCACTGCAGATGTATTTGCCAGACTAAATATCAAACCGCTTACCATTCATATTCGTGAAGGGCTTGCTGTGCTAAACGGCACATCGGCCATGACCGGTATTGGCATGGTTAATATTATACAGGCACAAAAATTATTAGAGTGGTCCGTAATGCTATCTGCCATGATCAACGAAGTGGTTGAGGCTTTTGACGATCATTATTCTTACGAACTGAACATAGTAAAACATCATACCGGGCAAAATAAAATTGCTGCACAGTTGCGGGATATTTTAAAAGACAGTAAAATGATCCGCAGCCGCAGCGAACATTTATATAACCCCGAAAAGCTTGACCAGGAAGTGTTTCAGGATAAAGTGCAGGAATATTATTCGCTGCGCTGTGTAACACAGGTGCTTGGCCCTATTTACGATACTATCTGCCATGCAGAAAAAGTGGTGGTAGATGAACTGAACTCGGTTAACGATAACCCAGTTATTGATCATCAGAATCAGAATATCTTTCATGGAGGTAATTTTCATGGTGATTATGTTTCGCTGGAGATGGATAAACTTAAAATTGCCATCACTAAATTATCCATGCTCAGCGAAAGGCAATTGAACTATTTGCTGAACGAAAAACTCAATCAAAAGTTTCCACCGTTTGTTAACCTGGGTGTACTGGGCTTTAATTTTGGGATGCAGGGTATGCAGTTTACTGCTACTTCAACCGTGGCCGAAAATCAAACCATGTCGTTTCCCATGTATGTACACAGCATACCTAATAACAACGATAACCAGGATATTGTAAGCATGGGCTGCAATGCCGCATTAATGACCAAACGTGTTATTGACAATTCGTTTGAAGTGCTTGCAATACAGATGATGACGGTTTTACAGGCAATAGATTATTTAAAATGCACCGACAGGTTATCTACCGAAACACATCATATTTATACAGAGATGCGGAAATTGTTTCCTAAGTTTATTGAGGATGAACCCAAGTATAAAGACCTGGACAGGATCAAAAAATATTTCGAGAAGTCTGATCCGGTTGTTTCTTTCAGGTTGGGCAAGGTTGCTGAGCAAGTTACATCCTGATTTTTTTTGAAAACATTTAAACAAAAAGCTGTCAGCTTGAGCTTGTCGAAGGCGGGTTTATAAATGAAAGAGGCACTTTTCAAATGGCACCGTCTTCGACAAGCTCAGACTGACAGTAAAATATTTCAGCAGTTAGATACAAATTGCAATTAAAAATCAACAGAAAAAATAAGTAAGCATGAAGTTTGCATTAGTTACCGGAGGATCGAGAGGGATTGGAAGAGCCATTTGTATTAAATTGGCTGAGATGGGATATAATGTGCTCATCAATTACAAATCGAACGAAGAAGAAGCAAACAATACACTTGCTTTAGTTAGAGAAAAAGGGGTGGATGGCGAAATATTACAGTTTGATGTAGCAGATAAAGAAGCCATAAAAAGCAAGCTGGGCCTATGGTTGGAAGCCAACGAGGATAAGGTTATTGAAGTGCTGGTTAACAATGCAGGCATCCGTGATGACGGCCTGATGATATTTATGAAGGATGAGCAATGGGATAGTGTGCTAAAAACAAATCTTGATGCTTTCTTTTATGTAACCCGTTTGGTAGTTAACGGCATGCTGCAGAAAAAATATGGCCGCATTATCAATATTGTTTCTTTATCGGGCCTGAAAGGATTGCCAGGGCAAACCAATTACTCTGCAGCAAAAGCAGGTGTTATAGGCGCAACAAAAGCATTGGCCCAGGAAATTGGCCGCAAAGGAATTACTGTAAATGCAGTTGCACCCGGTTTTATTAAAACAGATATGACCGAAGGGTTGAATGAAGCAGAATTAAAAAATATGGTTCCATTAAAAAGATTTGGCACGCCGGAAGAAGTTGCACACACTGTTGGTTTTTTAGTAACCGAAGGGGCAGCTTACATAACCGGTGAAGTTATTTCGGTGAATGGGGGATTGTATTCGTAGGTAAAAAAGTCATTAGTCATTTGTCATTACATGTACTATGACCAATGACTTACTGACCAATGACCAATAACTTTAAAACATGAACAGAGTAGTTATAACAGGCATGGGCATTTATTCCTGCATAGGAAAAAACCTGGATGAGGTAAGGGATTCTTTGTATAAAGGGAAATCCGGCATTGTACTGGATCCTATGCGTAAGGAATATGGTTACCGTTCTGGCTTAACCGGTTTTGTAGAGCAGCCCGAGCTTAAAGGTAAATTAGACAGAAGAGCCCGGATTATGCTTCCCCAGCAGGGCGAATATGCTTATCTGGCCACAGTAGAAGCTTTGCAAAATGCGGGTATTGATGAAGATTATATTGCAGCCAATGAAATTGGTATTATATATGGCAACGATAGCTCGGGCAAATCAATTATTGAGGCCAATGATATTATACGGGATAAAAAAGATACTACGTTAGTTGGTTCGGGTGCGGTTTTTCAAACTATGAACTCTACCGTAACCATGAACCTGGCTACGATTTTTAAATTGCGAGGGGTTAATTTTACCATCAGCGCAGCCTGTGCAAGCGGCTCACATTCCATTGGGTTAGGATATCATTTTATAAAAACAGGTTTGCAGGATTGTATTGTTTGTGGCGGCGCCCAGGAAATAAACCATCTGGCCATGGGCACTTTTGATGCTTTGTCTGCGTTTTCCATCCGGGAAAATGAGCCTGCAAAAGCATCACGCCCATTTGACCGTGACCGCGACGGGCTTATACCCAGTGGCGGATCTGCAACGGTTATTTTGGAAAGCTTAGAATCGGCACAAAAAAGAGGCGCTAAAATATTGGGCGAAGTAATAGGTTATGGATTTTCATCAAACGGCGGCCATATTTCGAACCCTACAGTTGACGGGCCTGTACGATCGCTGCACATGGCAATGAAGGATGCAGGCATTATGGCTGCCGATGTGGATTATATAAATGCACATGCAACCTCTACCCCGGCAGGCGATGCAAGTGAAGCCAAGGCAATTGATGCTGTTTTTGGTGAACAAAGGCCATTAGTAAGTTCAACTAAATCAATGACGGGCCACGAATGCTGGATGGCCGGTGCCAGCGAAATTGTTTATTCGGTATTAATGATGCAAAATTCATTTGTTGCACCCAATATTAATTTCGAAAACCCCGATGAAGACTCGGCCAAATTGAATATTGCAAAAATGACTGTCGAAAAAGATATAGTTGTATTTTTGTCCAACTCCTTTGGCTTTGGAGGAACTAACTCATCGCTTATTATTAGAAAACTGACTTAATGTACTGCTTATGACAAACAATGAAATTATAGAGAAGATTCACGAAATCCTTATTGAGGAATTTGAAGTGAGCTCCGAAAAATTAGCACCCGAAGCTAATTTAAAAGACACCCTTGGACTGGATAGCCTTGACTATATTGACCTGGTGGTGATTATTGAAAGCAATTTTTCCTTTAAAGTAAAGCCCGAAGATTTTACCGATATAACCACATTCCAGGATTTTTGTGATTATGTGATATCCCGTGTAAATTCAAAAGAGTTGGCATAATGCCGGCGTGGCATGGCAAATCCAAAGGTACACCGCTCGGATACAGGATATTTGTTTGGATATTAAAAACATTTGGGGTTTTGCCGGCTTACTTTCTACTCCGGTTTGTAGTACTTTACTATTTCTTTTTTTCGTTTAAAGCCTCCCGGCAAATTTACCGGTTATATCGCCGTAAACTCGGCTACAACAGGTTTTCATCAATTATAAAAGTATATAAAAACTATTTTTTATTAGGCCAGGGCATTATTGATAAAGTAGTGCTGATGTCGGGCATAAAAAATAATTTCAGTTTTGATTTTGATGGGGAAGAGAACCTGCGAAAAATTGCTGCAATGGGCAAGGGTGGTATTTTGCTGAGTGCCCATATTGGCAATTGGGATGTAGCGGGCCATTTGTTTACACGCCTGCAAACACCCATCAATATTGTACTGTATGATGGCGAAGACGAACAGATAAAACAATATCTTGAAGGAGTTACCGGTAAACGGAATGTGAACATCATAGTGATTAAAAAAGACCTGAGCCATATTTATGCCATCAGCGATGCGTTCAGTAAAAACGAATTGGTTTGCATGCATGCCGACCGTTTTCTGGAAGGTAATAAAACAATGACCAGCAATTTTTTGGGAGAACCAGCGAGGTTTCCGATGGGGCCTTTTTTGCTGGCTTCAACATTTAAAGTGCCGATTTCCTTTGTTTTTGCAGTAAAAGAAAGCAACTTGCATTACCATCTTTTTGCAAGCGAAATAAAAGAATATACAGATGTTTATAGAAATGAAGTATTACCGCAAATGTTGATGGACTATTCCGCAGCTATGGAAAAAAAGGTTAAACAATACCCCGAACAATGGTTTAACTATTATAATTTTTGGGAACAAAAAACCGATGATAACAATTGACAATATTGAAGCACTTATTCCACAGAGGCCGCCTTTTGTAATGATTGACAAATTATTGTCGTTTAACGAAACCACAACTACAACAGGTTTTGTTATTGAGGCAGATAATATTTTTGTGCAGGATGGTGTATTTAGAGAACCCGGCCTGGTAGAAAACATTGCACAAACTGCTGCAGCAAGAGCCGGCTATGTTTCGCAAACAGAAAATAAACCGGTATTGGTGGGATATATTGGTGCCGTAAATAACCTGCAGATATTTTTGCTGCCCAAAACCGGCGATGAATTAATTACAGAAATTACCATCGAAAATCAGATTTTTGATGTAACATTAATATCCGGTAAAATAACCTGTAACGGGCAACCGGTTGCACAATGCAAAATGAAAATATTTATTAGCAAAATAAAAAATTCCTGATGAAAAAGGAATTAAGCAGCAGGATAGAAATACAGGTTCGTTTTAATGAAGCAGATCCGCTGGGTATTGTTTGGCACGGCCATTACATCCGTTATTTTGAAGATGGACGTGAAGCTTTTGGAAACATGCACGACCTGGGTTATCTGGAAGTATATAAACTTGGATTTGTGATACCGGTTGTTAGTGTACAGTGCGATTTTAAAAAATCCCTGCGGTATGGAGACAGGGTAATTGTTGAAACAAAGTTCATCCCCACCGACGCTGCCAAATTAAAATTTACCTACAGGCTTTTTAATGCCGCAAGCGGCGAGTTGGTTGCAACCGGCTCTTCTGTTCAGGTTTTTTTAAGTAAGGAAGATTCAGTGCTTCAGTTATCTAACCCTTCTTTTTTTGAAGAATGGAAAATAAAGCATGACCAGGTTTAATGGTAAAAACAATGACAGAAATTTTTGTTAGCTCAGATAATATTGTATCACCGATAGGTTTAACCACTGCCGAAAATTTTGAGCAGCTTAAACAAAATATTACGGGCATTAAACTGCACGATGATAAAGTGATGTCTGACCAACCCTTTCAGGCGGCTTTATTTGGCGATGAAAATTTTTACAACGATCAGTCAAAAAATAATTATACCCGGTTCGAAAAACTGTTGATTTCTTCAATTGCCGGTGCAATTGCAGGCTCCGCCATCAGTGCAGCAGATAAAAAAACAGTGCTCATCATTTCCTCTACAAAAGGAAATGTAAGTTTGCTGGAAACAGAGCAGCCATCAGATACATTAAACAAAAGAATTTCACTGAGTACATCAGCACAATTGGTAGCCGATTATTTTAAATTTGTAAACACGCCTGTTGTTATTTCCAATGCATGCATATCGGGTATACTGGCCATATTAACCGGTATGCGG
>JBKJLT010000188.1:0-2726 GCA_046596765.1 Ferruginibacter sp.
GATTGAAATTGCTTATGAGCAAATAACCATAACAAACGGGAAGTGATAGTATGCCAGGCACAGCCCTTGTATGACTAACGGCCTTAATTGCTGCAATACTTCATATTTCTTTTTATACTGCAACTCGTAAAATTTCTACAAAATATTGCCATCATGTATTACAAATTCCTTTTTTAAAGGGCCGCATCTTTGTACTGTTAAATATCCAAATATCCAAAGCAAAACCGTATCCAAAGTACCCTAATGAAACCAATGTACCAGCAATGTGCATGAATTAATTTATCCCCTATGAAAAACCTTCAGCAATGAAGGTTTTTTTTAAAATTAGCTTACACTGTAATGCACAAAAAAGGCCCCCGAAACTTCGAGGGCTTTGAATATTTTAGCAACACAGCATCTTTTACCTTACCTAAAAACTCCCGGTTGACCAAACCACCTGCGTACCAGGTTTATCAGCTACTAAATTAGTTTCGGCAGTAATGAATACTTTAATTGGTTTAACTGCAGAAGTTGCTTCAAAATTTACTTTGTCTTTTTTCGCAGTCCAGGTGCCGGCACCTTCAACTGTACCAATGCTGGTGGTTACATTGCTTTCGTTTGTCATCCAAACAATATAACCTTCCTTAACCGGTTTCATCAATTTTACAGCTTCCATGTCTTTGATAACAAGCTGAATTACAAAGTTACCAGCTGCATCTCTTTTTATTTGCATCCCGTCTTTTTCTTCAGCAGCAAGTGCAGGAGTAATTATAGGTTGGTTGCTATTGGTATCATTTGCTGATGTGGTGTTAGCAGATTTTGAGCTGTTAGATTTTTTTGAGCAAGCTTCCAAGCCAGTTGTAATAACCATTAAAGCTATGCCGGCGTACGCAAATTTCAAAAGCAAATTCATTTTTATTTGTTTCATTTTATGTGGGTTTATTTATTTATAATTTTTTTGTGCCGCGAAAGTACAGAGTATTTTTCAGTTAGAAAACATTAAAATCATAATATTCTGCAAAAGTGTGAATATTATAAAAATCCAATCGCTAAAAATCTGCTCAAACAACTATCTTATGTACTTACAATTATAATCTTATTAAAGTAACAGTTGTCCTCGATGAAAGATCCGCTTTGTTGATTGTTTGATTTTCCTTTATTTCTGCCGATCCCTGTTCCTTCATACCTGCGGCAGTTTTTTTCAGTTGCTGAATCAACTTTATTTTTTGTGCCTTGCTGAATTCTTTTAAACGGAATGCAAGATAATATTCACCCTCTTTGCCCATCGGGCCAATGCTGTCAACAGATACCTTTTTTATTTTGTACTGTTTTTTAAAACGCTGTATTAATTTCATTACAGGCTCATTGGATGGAACACCACAGCACATGCTGTTGAAACTTACAATAACCGGGTAAGTTTCGGTGTTTTGTGCAAAAACAACCGCACATAAGGCCGTTGTTAAGAATATTGAGAAAAGTACTTTTTTCATAATGCTGTTTTATTGTAACGTAAGATGCCTAAATTATGAAATAGTTCAGCCAGTTATTGCTTTTTAACAAAAGCTTTACCTTATAAGTAAATATTTTTTTAAAAATTTAAGCTCCGCAGTTGAAAGCACCATATTATTGAAAAATAAATTTTGGTAAAGTTATTGCTCTGTATACACAAAACAAACAACATGAATAAAGCTGGCGTTGCATCAATTATTTTCCTGGTACTTATTGGTGTATCGGGGTGCAGCAAAAAAAGTCATCCTGAAACCAGCTCTGCACCTAATACCACAGCACCGGCAGCAGCAAAGCCAGCAAAAAAAGCTACCATAAAAACAGGCGTGCCTAAAGTAATTACTGTTAACGACAAGGCAGCCAAAAGAAGTCTTGATGGCAGATATTATTACGACCTGGAAGGTCATCGTTACTGGCGCAATAACCGGGATGGGAAATATTATTTATTCCATAAATCAATGTTTGATAATCCGGATTTCAGAAGTCCGGGTAATTAACGTTTTTTATTTTTATGCAAACTTTCAGGCAATGAGGTTTTGTTTTACTTCTATTATTTTCTGCTGAATTTCTCCTATGCTTTTGTCCACTTCACTCATTCTTCCGGGCAGGTCTGCAATATTTTTTTTAGCATCCTCAATCTTTTCCTCCATATCAATAATATCGGTTTCTACTTCTTCAATTTTACTGTATTTTCCTTTTATCCATTCAGATAGTTTTTCCCGGTATTTACTTTCGGTAGTTACTGCATATTTATCTTCCAGGTCGTTCAACTGTGTATTTATCTGCTGTAGATAATCCTGTTGGTTGATAATCCTTTTTTCAAGCCTTCCCCAAAAATCATTTTGTTTTTGGTACACAACTGCCAGTTTTTCTTTAAAGGCATATTGCTTTGCCAGCCTGTCTTCCAGCTTTGCTAAAAACTCTTTTTGCTTAAGTTGCCATTCAATATGTTTTTGCTCACGTTCTTTCTGCCTTTCTTCCCAATCTTCTCTTTTCTTTTGTAATTCTTCTTTATGAATTGTCCATGCTTTATCAAGGTCAATTTGCACTTCATCAATGGCAGCAAATATCTTTTGTTTATCCTCCCGGGTTATACCATCTCTGTTTTCAATTACAAACTTCCTCAGGTCTCTTAAACCTTCTGATTTTATTTTAAGTGGATTTTGTGATTTGGTTTCTTCGTTGCTGATGTTGTGCTGCAAGGTTTCATCCGCATTAATAAATTCAGTATTTGAAATTGC
>JBKJLT010000219.1:0-15412 GCA_046596765.1 Ferruginibacter sp.
ACCATCTACATTACTCACAAAATAAGTTTCAATACCTTCAACCCAATATGGTTTTAAAGCTTCTGTAACCATTACAGGCCCCAGATCGCTGCCGCCAATGCCTATGTTTACAATGTATTTTATTTTCTTGCCGGTATAGCCTTTCCATTCGCCGCTATGAATGGCAGCGCAAAAATTTTTCATTTGCTGTTGCACTTTTTCAATTGCGGGCATTACATCCACTCCATCTGTTAAGACCGGTTTGCCCGAGAAATTACGTAAAGCTGTATGCAACACCGCACGATTCTCTGTTCCATTTATTTTTTCACCGGTAAACATGGCTTCTATGGCTTCATTTAGTTTACAGTCTGCAGCCAGCTCCAGTAAAATTTCAACTGTATTTTCTGTAATAATATTTTTAGAATAATCAAAAAGCAGGTCATCAAACTTAACAGAAAATTTTTCAAACCTGTCGACATCATTAAAGAAAAGATTCTTCATCTGCACGTTTTCAAACAACTGCTTATGTTGCTGTAATGCCTGCCAGGATGGGGTAGTAGTTGGATTTGTTTTTGGAAACATATCTTTAGTTAAGTTTTGAGTACTAAGTTAGAGTTTGTGCTTTAGAATTATAATTGAATTATGATATCTATTTTTTAGTTAGAAAATCAATTATTTTTTATAGAACCGTTGCCTGATATTATTGGCTTCTATGACAGTAAAAGAATTTGATAAAACAATTTCCTGATTATTAAGCAACCGGAGCAATGATAAAGCAGCAAACTCAGGATTATTACCTTTTTCTCTGAAAAATACAACTGCGGGTGGATTTTCCTTTGCGTACCTGAAAATTATTTCGCCATAATCACTATCAAAAGTCAGTATGATTAAATTTAATTTTGATGCAATGTCAATTACTTCTTCATCTGAAATACCTGGATTATCTTCCTGAATACTTTTAACTTCCAATCCATGTTCTCTTAAAATAAGTGTACTTGGCCGGGGAAAATTTTCGTTGGCTAAAAACATAGTTATGCTGAAATTGGAAAATAAAGTTCTTGCTGAATACAATCTTTAAGATACATAAATACTGCTCTTAAAGCCTCTACAGAAATGGAAGGATAAGAATCCAGAACCTGCTTTTCAGTCCAACCGGATGAAAATAATTCCAAAACAAGTTCAACAGAAACCCTGGTTCCTTTTACTGTGGGTTTTCCTAGTAATATTTTTTTATCAGAAACGATATGATCTTGCCAGTTCATAGTGTAATATACAATTTTTCGGGCTGTTAAACGAGGATTGTAATTAGGGTCAACTTACAAATCATCGTATTCGTACAAAGGATCAATATGGGTACCGGCTTTCATGTCAAAAACAGGTTTAATGATGCCGTCTTTTAAACCATAAACCCATCCGTGGAGTTCAGGTCGCTGTTCTTCTTTCCATGCACGTTGTATGATGGAAGTTTTTGCCAGGTTAAATATCTGTTCCTGCACATTTAATTCTGTTAAGCGGTCAAATTTTTTATCCTCGTCAGTTATCATATCAAGTTCTTCCCGGTGTATACGATGCACATCTTTAATGTTACGCAACCACATATTCAATACCGGTTTAAAATCTGATTTACTCATAGATGCCTTTACACCTCCACAACCATAATGACCACAGACAATAACATGTTTTACTTTAAGGTGATTAACAGCATAGTCTAAAACACTCAGCAGGTTCACGTCTGTATTGATAACCAAATTTGCCACATTGCGGTGAACAAAAATTTCGCCCGGCTGTGTATTTGTTATTTGATTGGCAGGCACACGGCTGTCGCTGCAACCAATCCATAAAAATTCGGGAGTTTGAAGGCCCAATAATTTATTAAAAAAATCGGGATCGTTTGCAACCATTTGGGCTGCCCATGCTTTATTATCCTGCAACAATTCTTCAAAAGGATGCATAGTTTTTTTGATTGGTGATTGGGAGGTCACGAAGATATGGTATGTACAACAAAAAACGTCCCGCTTTAGCAGGACATTATCTATTTTGAAAGTTTATTTTTACTGAATTTTGGGAATCATTCCCCTTATGCCCATGTCAATAACTGCATCGCCATTATTTGGATCGTAAGTTCCGTTATTATCAACATCAATCCACTCAAAGCTTTTATTGGTAGATAAGGAAACTACAATATTGATGTCCGTGTTTTCTTTACCGGTTACTACAAGCGGCGTTAAAAATTGGGCAGTAACTAAACAACTGCCTGCTGGTATGGGTGAACTTGCAAAAAGCGGATTGGGAACCGTGGTAGCGCCGGGAGGAGCCTGGCCCTGGCTTAAAAAACCAACCCCAAAAACTTTTCCTTCAACAGCCCAGTAACCCTGCAATTTGTTTGCATTGATGGCTACGGTTGAATCTTTTACTTTGTAACTCCCCACGTATGTATTAAAACCAATGAAAGATGCCAGCGTTGCATCAATAGTTTGCCCCAATGCATTCATGTAAATATTATAATTCTGGTAGGCCAGCGAAACCCTTAAATAATTGTATGTACCGGCAGCAAAATCTTTTACAGGCACACTTAAAAATACCTGGTTGTTACCTGCAAATTTTGAGTTAGAAAAATCAATGGCCGTTGCACCTCCTGTGGTAACCTGCTGTGCTTTATAAATAACAGCCCCGGCACCTAAAGCTGTAAAAGCAGTAGGCGTAAGCTCAACATAATGCGCACTCATGGAATTAAAGCGTGGCGATTGTCCGGCATGGCCGGGAGGCATCGCTGTAGGCTGCCCAAGGGCATTTAACCTTACCTGTGTTGAATCGAACTTAAAAATGAAATTGACTTTTGCTGTTCCGTTGCTTATGGGCATGGGGGAATCAGCATTTTTTTGGCAGGAGTTGAATAAAAGCACTGCAGACGCCACTGCAAGCATGGTTTGTAGTTTCATTATAGGTTTTTTTTGGTTAGGTAAAAGTGGCGTCCATGCAATTTTAACGCAACTATAATGATTCAATTGTTTCAATCAGCTTTTTTAGCATTTTTTTAGTAAAATCAAGATGCGTAACCATTCTTACCTGTGTGGTCGAGATCGAAAGGCATAAAATTTCATATTTAGCCATCCTTTCACAAAATGTTTTTGGGGAGTAAGATGATCCTGTTATTTCAAAAATCACAATATTGGTTTCCACGGGCATTATTTTGCCAACAAAATCCTTTTTAACTAAAGCTGCCGCTATTGCTTTTGCATGAAGATGATCTTGTGCAAGTCTTTCAATATTATTTTCCAGCGCATAGATACCGGCAGCAGCCAAATAGCCTGCCTGCCTCATGCCACCGCCAAAAACCTTACGCACCCGCCTGGCCTGTTTGATGAAATCGGTTTTTCCCAACAGCAGGCTTCCAACCGGTGTACCCAAGCCTTTACTTAAACAAATTGATATCGAATCGAAAACCTCCCCATACTGTTTTGGGCTTTCATTCTTGGCTATAAGTGCATTCCAAAGCCGGGCACCATCTAAATGAAATTTTAATTTATTATTTAAGCAAACTTCCTTAATTAATTGAATTTCAGCAAATTCATAACAACTTCCGCCCCCTCGATTGGCTGTATTTTCTAAGCTAATCAGGCTTGTTCGGGCCTTATGTAAGTCATCCGGATTGATAGATTGCTGAACCTGTTCAGCGGTAATTCTTCCACGGTCGCCATCCAGTGCTTTTACCTGGCAACCGCTGTTAAATGCAATTCCGCCACCTTCGTAAATGTACACATGGCTTACTTTATCGCAGATCACTTCATCGCCCGGTTGCGTATGGCATTTTATTGCAATCTGGTTGGTCATGGTGCCGCTTGGGCAAAAAACTGCAGATTGCATTCCAAACATTTCTGCCGCCATGGCTTCTAATTTATTAATAGAAGGGTCTTCACCAAAAACATCATCGCCAACCGGTGCTTTAAACATAGCTTCCAGCATGGCTGTTGTAGGTTTCGTAAATGTATCCGAACGCAGGTCTGTTATCATTCGGCAAATATAACAAGCAGGTTTAAGGAATTAGTAATTGGAGTTAAAGAATTAATTTGAATTCTTACATTAAAACCTAATTCCCAATTCCCAATCCCTTGCATTTATCCACCATTCATCCAATTTTATACACTTTCATTATGAAATTTGGCTATAATTTGGTAACTTTGCACACATTTTTAGTTGAGATTAAAGCATTAACCAACCATTTGCAACGTTTTCGCAACAAATAATGTCTATTCGGTGTTCTATTTTAGTAACTAATACAGTACAATGAGGCAATTAAAGATCGCAACGCAGATTACCAACCGTGATTCACAGGCAGTTGAGAAATATTTGCAGGAAATTTCCAAAATTTCGATGATTACTCCTGAAGAGGAAACCATTTTAGCTCAAAAAATTAAAATGGGAGATCAGCGTGCTTTGGACAAATTAGTGCAGGCCAACCTTCGTTTTGTGGTATCTGTGGCTAAGCAGTACCAGCACCAGGGCCTTTCTCTTAGCGATTTAATTAACGAGGGTAACCTCGGCTTAATTAAAGCGGCACAGCGTTTTGACGAAACAAAAGGTTTCAAATTTATATCCTACGCTGTGTGGTGGATTCGCCAATCTATACTGCAGGCATTGGCAGAGCAGGGCAGATTAGTCCGCCTGCCACAAAACAAAATTGGCACTTACAACAAGGCTAACAAAGCCTACATGGCTTTTGAACAGGAACATGAGCGTGAGCCATCAACTGAAGAATTGGCCGAATTACTGGAGATGAGTGAAACGGAGATCAACAACATTTTTCAAAGCAACACCCGTCATACTTCTCTGGATGCACCCGTGCATGAAGCAGAAGATGTAGCCATGGGCGATTTGCTGAAAGGTGGTGATGAAACTGATGAAGATGTAATGCACGATTCATTGAAAAATGAAATACGCAGGGTTTTAAAATCTTTAAGTCCACGTGAAGCAGAGATTGTAAATGCTTATTTTGGCCTGGATGGCGAAAATGGCGTTACCATTGAGCAGATTGGTCAGAAATACGATTTAACCAAAGAGCGTATCCGCCAGATAAAGGAAAGAGCCATCAAGCGTTTGCAGAAGGCCCGTTACAGTGGAGCTTTAAAAGCATATTTGGGATAACCAAATCTATAAAACTCATACAGAATCCTTTCCGGCCTTTGGCTGGAGAGGATTTTTTTATACTGCTAACTGGCGCAGATATGCAGCATGGCTTTGTGTGCAATCATATCTGTGCTAAGGTAAAACTTTTAAAATGTTAGGGGTGACAATTTTTATTGTAACAATATTAGTGGGCACAGATACTCCAACACACTTTTCTGAACTGCATATCTGTGCCAGTGAGGGGAAAAAAGGCCAGTTAGCAGGATTTTTTGATGCATACCAATTTTATGCTATTGTGTAGTACTATTTTAATGGTAATTTTAGTATGTTATAAGTTAAAAGTATGTTGACATGATAGCATCATACAGAGTTTGGTTTTTAATGCAAAGAAAATTTATGCTGGCAAAATTTATCATCATTTTGCTGATGATATTACCTGGAAAAGCTTTGGGCCAGGTAATATCAACAATCGCAGGTACAGGAACCTATGGCTATAACGGTGATGGCATTAGTGCAACCACGGCTCAATTAAAGGGAGCACAGGGAATAGCAGTTGATGCTGCCGGAAATATTTATATCGGTGATATTGAAGGTAACCGCATCCGCAAAATAACGATTAGTACGGGCCTTATCAGTACCGTTGCCGGTACAGGCACTGCAGGTTTTAACGGTGATGGTATTGCAGCAACATCAGCACAGATATATACCCCTTCGGCCTTAACATTTGATAGCAACGGAGATCTTTATTTTACTGACAGGAGTAATCACCGCATACGCAAAATAACTACAGCAACGGGCATCATCAGCACCGTTTCCGGAACGGGAACACAAGGATATAATGGTGATGCTATAGCAGCAACAACAGCCCAATTGAACAACCCGAATGAAGTATCTTTTGATGCAAGCGGAAATTTGTTTATTGCAGATTGGCAGAATAATCGTGTTCGCAAAGTAGATAAGATATCGGGCTTAATAAGTACAATAGCCGGAACAGGCACCGGAGGATATAATGGCGATGGAATTGCTGCCACCACTGCACAAATAAATGGCCCTTGTGGAATAATTTTCGATAATGCAGGTAATATTTATATCGCTGAATATGGGGGTGCCCGTGTGCGTAAAATAACTATCAGTTCGGGCCTTATCAGTACAATTGCCGGAACAGGCACTTTTGGGTATAATGGTGATGGTACACTTGCAACATTGGCACAATTGAATGGTTGTGCTTACATAAAGTTTGATGGGGCAGGCAATATGTATATTGGTGAGGGCAGCAATCAGCGTGTACGTAAAATAACCGCCAGTACCAGTATCATTAGTACCATCGCAGGAAACGGAACTCAGGGCTATAATGGTGATGGTATCACTGCAACAACTGCATGGTTGAATTTTCCTTTTTCAATTTATTTTGACCCTAACAATTGTAAAATGTACATCGCCGATTATTACAATAATCGTGTACGCAAAATTACCGGAGGCTTTACCGGATGTTTACCGGCAGTAGCAACGGGCAACAAAGTTTCCTGTCAGGTTTTACCTGCCGTTACCATTGGTAATACCAATAACAATATTTGGGTACCGGTTTATGATAGTGCCGGCCATATTGCAGCAGAAATAAATGCAAATGGAAATAACCTGGGCAATGTAACTACTTCGCTCTATACCAAAACAGGTATCTGCCGCGAAGATTGGAACAACCGCCTTTACCTTAACAGGAATATCACCATAACGCCACAAACACAACCCGGTTCAGGAAATGTTAGTCTGCGGCTCTACATTTTAAAAGCCGAGCTGGATTCTTTACGAACGGCTATGAATTCCATGAGCCAGCCAAGTGGTGTTGCATCCATTAATGAAGTGGATGTTTTTAAGAATAACAGTATTTGTTTAACGGTTGGCGGGAATACTGCATTTCCGCTAACGTCTACTTCTGGTTCTTATAATTCCGATTATTATTTACAGGTGAGTATCAGCAGTTTCTCCAGTTTTTATTTTGCAAATAAATTACTAACCTCCATACTGCCTGTAAAGCTCAAATCATTTACCGGCAAAAGGTCAGGCATGATAAATGAATTAAAATGGGAGGCAAGCTGTTTTGAGAAAGTTGTTTTTAATATAGAGCGAAGTGCCGGTGGTATCCTGTTTGAAGGTATTGGAAATATAACTGCCAATTATACGGATTGTAACAGACCTTTCTTTTTCACTGATAATAATCCATTACCAAAAAATAATTATTACAGGTTGCGGATTGTTGAGCTTAGCGGAAACATAATTTATTCTCCCGTCATTTTAGTTTCTTCCATTAAAACCGGAGCAGTACAAATTAGTTTACGGAATAACCCGGTAAATAATTTAAACATGGATATTGAGTTGAGTGCAGAACGTAATGAGCAGGTTGAATTATTGATTGCTGATGTTACCGGCAGGGTAATGTTACGAAGTCAGTTAAATATACTTCCCGGCATTAACCATCAATTTATAAGTACCGGAAATTTAGCCAATGGAGTTTATTGGATATATGGACTTGGTAAATGGGGCAGAACGAATGTGGTGAAGTTTGTTAAGTGATGCTCCTTTTTCAGGCGAGTCTCTGCCTTTGATTTTGTACGTAGGCTTGAAGGACTCGCCGTGCTAAGAAGCGCTGCTTGATAATAGGCGGCGAGTCCCGCAGCCTGGCACTGGCCCTGCGTGTAGACTCGCCTGAGAATTTCAATTCAAGAGGAAGAAAAGGCATACGCATAATTTATTTGAACCCACTCCTTAACCAGCCGGCGGCGTGTGCGGGGCGCCAGTTGGCTTGCGTGTGTTTTACGTAACACCAACATGGGCGGAGCCAACCCAATGTACATCTGCCAGCTAATATTTTTCCAACATAGTATTTTTTCATTTAGCTTTAAACTGGTAAACAAATTATAGTTATGTATGCAGCTTAATAAAATCATCTACTGGTTATCTACCGCAATCTTTTGCGGCATCTTTCTTTTTTCTGCAACTATGTATTTTACCAAATACGAAATGGTGAAAGGTTTTTTCGAATCGTTGGGCCATCCCGTTTATATTATTTATCCGCTGGCCGTTGCAAAGGTTTTGGGTGTGGTGGCCATCCTCTCAAAAAAATCAAGGTTATTAAAAGAATGGGCCTATGCCGGCTTTTTCTTTGATACTGTATTAGCTGCCGCCGCACATCTGCATGCAAATGATGGCGGACAATTGCTTGCCCTAACAGCCATGGCCATGCTGATTGTTTCCAGGATTTTCGATTCAAAAGTATTTAAACCAAAAATTAATTTTTAATGACCGATACATTGAATATTGCCATTGCTCAGATAGCCCCGGTATGGCTAAATAAAAAACTCACCATTAAAAAAATAGAAACAGCCATTAAAGAAGCCGCAGCACAAAAGGCACAATTGGTATGCTTTGGCGAAACCTTGTTACCCGGTTATCCCTTTTGGCTGCAACTTACAGATGGGGCCAGGTTTAACAACAACATGCAAAAAGAAATATTTGCTCATTATTTAAAAGAAGCCGTGAGCATAGAAAAAGGCGACCTGAAAACGATATGCACTTTAGCCAAAAAATTACAGATAGCCGTTTACCTTGGTTGTGCCGAAAAAGCTGCAGACAGGGGCGGACACAGCATTTACTGCAGCCTGCTGTATATTGATGCACTCGGCATTATACAATCCATACACCGCAAACTGATGCCAACTTACGAGGAGCGCCTGGCGTGGAGCATTGGTGATGGCAACGGTTTGCAGGTGCATGCACTCGGCAATTTTACTGTGGGCGGTTTAAACTGTTGGGAAAACTGGATGCCGCTTGCCCGTACTGCATTGTACGCACAAGGCGAGAACCTGCATGTGGCGGTATGGCCGGGTAATATCCGCAACACCATTGATTTAACCCGGCATATTGCATTAGAAAACCGGATGTACGTTTTATCTGCCAGCGGGCTAATGCGTAAAAAAGATATTCCCGATACGGTGCCCCATCATAAACTGATAAAGCAACAGGCTGATGAATTTTTAAGCAACGGCGGCTCCTGTATTGCGGCTCCTGATGGCAGTTGGGTTATTGAACCCATTACCGATAAAGAAATAGTGGTAACCGCTACCATTGATATGCATGAAGTGAGAAAAGAACGCCAGAACTTTGACCCCTCAGGCCACTATGCAAGGCCAGATGTTTTTGAACTGAACGTGAATACAAAAAGACAAAAACTGGTTTATTTTAATGGCTGATTAAGGGTTGTGTATTTGCTTGTTATAGCTGGTGCAGATATGCAGCTTGGCTTTGTGAGTTAGCGTATCTGTGCCTGTAGTGTGGCCTGGCTGTTTCCGTTTTAGCAGTATTATTTGGCACAGATACGCCACCGCACTTTTCTTGACTGCATACCTGCGCCAGATGGGGGAGAGTGAGGGTTTATATTCTAAAATCGAGTTGGATGAGATATAGAAGGAATAGACAAATTTTTACTGAAAAATAAAACTTCCTTTCCTAGCCTAGGTTCATATGCAGTATGAATAAAAGAATAGTTTTTCTTTTGAATATCGAAGTCACTATATAGTGCTTGTATTTGTGGTACATTGTCGTAAGAAACTATCCATCTTGCATTTTTTATACTTTTAATTTTGGCACTTACTTCTTTATGGTCTTGGGGTTCATAGGAATTCATATATAAAGACTGTCCTTTTAAAAAATATGGAGGATCAAAATAATAAATTAGATTTTTACTTTTAGTTTCTTTTGTTATTTTTTTTATCAATTCCAATGCATCTAAATTAAAAAGGTGAATGTTCTTTCTATGAATAGCTATAAACTTTATCCTCTCAATCAGTTCCTCCTTATTAAATCTACACCCTATCAGGTAGTTTCCATCTTGTTTAATTCCTCCAATAACTCCACCATTTACTATGCCGGATCTATTAGTTCTATTAAGAAAAAAAGTTGAAAAACCGAGCTCCAATAAATTCGCATTTTCTTTATTCTTTTGCACCAATTTTTGTCTTTGCCAATTTTCAATTGTTAGGTCGGCATCTTCAACCAACTGACAAAATTTAGTTGTTTCATTTAATACAGAATGCCAAAAAGCGTAAATAGACCTATCAAAATCATTTATGGTAATATCTTTCACATAACCATTGATCAATAAATGAAGGGCGACCGAGGCTCCACCTGCGAATGGCTCAATATAATGCCCATTGATTTTATTTTGCACACAAATCAATGCAATAAACTTGGCTAATTTGTTTTTCCCTCCAGGGTATCTCAGTGGTGAATAAAACTTCATAATTATTTATGGATTCGGAATTCTTTTTTTGTAATCTTCGAAGACAAATTTTATTACTGGCTGTATTTGATCCCAAGCATCTTTTACTCGGTCCCCAACTGCAAATACATCAGGATTGTGATTTATGCTATCGAGATACCATTTGTTTTTTTCTATTTCCTGAATGACTTGGACTAAACCACGATTCGTTGCAGCACTTAAATTTGCTTTAAGCTTATTTAAAACATTGCCTAAAAATATATAACTGCCAGGTTTTGGTATTGGCAAACTGTCAATTTCCTGTAGGTATTTCTTTAGTACTATTTCTAAGAATGTTCTTAACAAATCTGCTGTGGCATTTGGAAATTTTGCATAATCAATATTCTGAAGTTCCCATAAAACTCTACCTACTCCAGGCGCATTTAAAGTATCTTCATAACTCTTTGCAATCAAACCCTTTTGCCTACTCCCTGTTACCTTACTCGGCTTAAAACTTGCCGCAGCTTTTTTATTTTTTTTACTTAAATCTTTTCCTTCTAAAACTTCCTGAACTACTGAATCGATATAAGCTTTTCTATCCTTATCTTTTGATAGCTCTTTACGTGAAGTTGCAATGCCAGTTGCTATGTCTGTTATAACCCTTGAATATACTTTGTCGAAATCAATCGAAGAAGGGATATTGGCTTCACCAGTTTTTTTATTAAAATCTAGACCTAGTTTTGATTGAATATATTTATCGGAATAAAATCGTTCAAGTGTTGAAATATTAAACGCTCCAGTGTTAGAAATTTTTTTTCTGATGTCTTCTGAAATATTGTTTAAAGATAAAGCTACATTATGCATTTCATGCATTTTTATATACTTTGGGATATCAACAACTTTATACCTTTCAATAAGTTTTTCTATTGATTGTCCATTTTCTTTTTGAGCATAGTAAAAATAAGCACGTCTCAAAGCCGACCAAGGTTTTCTGGTTGTTTTTGTATGTTTTGCTGCAAGGTATTCCATCGCTTCATCTCTTGAATTTGCGACGTGTGCTAAGACAGATAAAATTGGTAATTTTGTTTCCATTAACTTCTTTACCCTTGATTCAAATCTAGATGGAGCTATCTTGGGGCTAATCATTGCTTTTAGGGAAACCACCCTTCGATTGCCTTCAAGAACTATTAATTTTCCTCCTTCTTTTACCACAACAGGCGGTTCATCAGGAAAATATCCATTTTGCGCAATATTTTCCAAAATATTCATTGCGTCTTCATTAACAAATAAATCATTTATTATCTCAGCCTGGGAACTGTATTCAGTACCTAGCCTTACATTTTTAGTATCTAACAAAAGATTATTTATTAATACATTTTGTTCTTTCCATTTAACTTGATAATTGATAATCTGTTTCCGTTTCATATAAGCAGATTTTTAAAATTTGTTTCGTTATTAAAGATATGAATACAGTGTTAATTATTTCATTTAAAATAATACTGATTTACTTCCCTTCATTTATGAATAAAATTATTTTAAAAATATTTGCAGTAAAGGCCACTAATGAAAAGATTAAACTTGCAAGAGATTCTGATGACAGAAACGGTGAATCATTTTCACTTTTGCGAATAGCATAAATTGAATTAGTGAAATTTAGTGAAGCCATTAAATAAGGAAGTGTTGAAGCGACCAAACAAAAAGAAGTCAATAAAAGTATCAGGCCTTGACTTTCTTGTAACCAAAAATACCACCATATCGCAGCTATGCAAAGAAGCGGAAGTATTATCCAATGTTCAAGATGATTTGATTTTTTATTCTTCACCTCATATAATAACCTAATTGACCGATAGTACATAATTATAGAGTAGAAAAATAGCACAAGACTTAAAGTAAATTTCATTAAATCACTCACCAGTTTATTTACCCTCAGCTTATCACTTTCTCTTATTGATATACTACTTCTGAAATAATCAGGACTTCCGTTTAGAACACCAGGAGATACTGTATAATTACTTCGGGCATTACTAATATCCGATTTAGGAGTTGTGGAGCTACCTTCTGTTTTTATTATTCCATTGTTTGGAGGTATTGTCCCATTATTGGAGCCACCAGTATCTGGTTGATGAACATCATTAGAATCAGAGTTATTGGACCCTGTAGCGCTTGAAGGAATTGAATTTTCAGGACCTGGCTTAATTGAACTTATGTCACTATTTTGGTAATCATTTTCCAATCCTTCTGAGTTTATCTTTTGCTCACATGATATATTTAACAAAAGAAAAGACATTATTATCAAAAGAAAACATTTCATCTTGAATTATTTTCTTAAAGGTATATTTTTTCCCTTATATATATGCTCATCTCTGCATTCAGCATAAGAGTCAAATCCCGCCTATTGAAAGAAGTGAAGCCTACAACATCAACAATCCCGCCTTCCACAATCCATTAACCGGTTTGTTATCCCAAAACAATTCAAAGTCTTTAAATTATGGTTTTCATATAATCATGTTTTGGCAAGTGAGCAATCAGGCGTATTTTGTCTCAATTTGTCTATAAAATGCTTTAAAATGTCTCATAATGTCTTATATTTGTCTTAAAATGTCTCAATAACCTTTTTAGGTAATCGCCTTTTATGTTTGGCATACTATAATGTAATGAAGATTAAAAATGTAGATAATGACAAAAGAACAAAACGAATTAGGATTAATTACAAAAGTTTTAAAATCGGCAAATCAGGCTATTGCAATTTCTGAAATTAAAAAGCAACTGGGTATTGCTATTGAAGACAAAACACTTTTAAGAAGATTAAACAAATTAATAAGTGAGCAAGTTATTGAAAAAGCAGGCGAAAGAAGAGGCGTGGTTTATAAAATATTATCAGAGGCAGAAAATAATAATCAACCTGCGGCATCTGAATTAATTGTGTTAACTGAGCAAAGCAAAAAGGCGTTGGCATTAATAAATCTACCACAAACAAGCCGCACCCCAATTGGATATAACCGGGATTTTTTAGAACTATATCAACCCAATATCACAAACTATTTAAAAGAAGCAGAGAAGAAAAAATTAGCAGACCTTGGTAAAACAGCCAGAGAAAACGAACCCGCAGGAACTTATGCCAAAGATATTCTGCAAAGATTATTGATTGACCTTTCGTGGAATTCGAGCAGGCTTGAAGGCAATACCTACTCTTTGCTTGATACAGAACGGCTTATTTCGCTAGGCGAAGTTGCAGATAACAAGCCTGCTAAAGATGCACAAATGATTCTTAACCATAAGGATGCCATTGAGTTTTTAGTTGCTAACCCGGAAGACATTGGCTTTAACCGCTACACCATTTTAAATATTCATGCGCTGCTATCTAACAACCTGCTGCCCGATCCAAACGCATCTGGCAGACTAAGGACATTTTCTGTGGGTATTCATCAATCTGTTTATACGCCGCTTGGTATTCCACAGGTGATAGTGGAGATGTTTGATATGCTGTTGGAAAAAGTAAACCAGATTGAAGACCCGTTTGAACAGGCATTTTTTATGATGGTTCAACTACCTTACCTGCAGCCTTTTGATGATGTAAACAAGCGGGTGTCACGGCTGGCTGCAAATATTTCGCTCAACAGAAAAAATCTGGTGCCTGTTTCTTTTATTAATGTGTCGGATTCACTGTATACAAAAGGAATGCTTGCCGTGTATGAGTTAAACAACATTGAATTAATAAAGGATGTTTTTTTATGGGCTTATGAAAGATCATCTGCACGATACTCAGCACTGCGGCAGTCTCTGGGCGAGCCTGACCCATTCCGCTTAAAATACAGAGTACAAATGCGGTCGCTAATATTTGAAATTGTTTCAAAAGAAATGCCTTACCGGGAAACTATAAATTTAATTGAAAAAAAGGCAGCTGTAATACCGGAAATTGAGCAAAGCAAATTTAAAGAAGCTATTGAAACAGAGTTAATGAGTTTGCATGAAGGCAATATTGCACGTTATGGTATTCGTCCATCACAATTTAATACATGGGCAAAAATCTGGCGCAGGTAGGGTTTCCGTTCAAGATTCTACAACATCAACAACCCCGCCTTCCACAATCCATTCACCGGTTTGTTATCCCAAAACAATTCAAAATCTTCCAGGTCGGCGCCTTCGTAGCTCTCTTTAATTTCTTGCAGCGTTAAAAGTTTGTGGTTTTTAATGTTTGTGGTTTGTAGTTGGGTAAGCAACCAGTTTCCCTGTGCTTCATCTACTTTAATAACAATGGTTTCTTTTTTTGTTGTAAAAGTTAGTTGCAGCATTTGCCACTGGTTGCCTTTTTTGCTTTTGGAAATGGTTTCGGCAGTGGGTGTGTTGCCCAGCCAAACAACTTTTGTGTTGGGGCTGTGTGTGGGAAGGGCTTCATCTTCCAGTGCTTTAATAATATAATCGGGCGGCACGGTTGTGCGTGGTACTTTAACATCAAACCATTTTTGCAATGGGTAATCAAAGCAGGCGCCGTGCATATAATTCAACAATGATTTTTTTAAACCAAAACTAAAACTTTCATGATCGGCACCGGTTGGGTCAATATGATCAATATCGTTGTTGGCAAAGCTGCCAATGGCTTCGCTTACTTTTTTTACTTTATACTTTTCAGGTTCCAGTCCAACCGGGCTGTGAGCCGTCATGGTAAACAAATGCCAAAATGCCGATTGTAAAATGCCGGCTTCAAACATTTGCCGCACCATCTCCAGGCTATCAATGGTTTCCTGTGCGGTTTGCGTGGGAAAGCCATACATAAGGTAGGCATGTACCATAATGCCAGCCTGTGTAAAGTTTTTATTTACCCTTGCAACTTGTGCAACGGTTATTCCTTTTTGTATAAGCTCTAATAAACGGTCGCTTGCAACTTCCAGTCCGCCGGAGATGGCGATGCAGCCTGATGCTTTTAATAAAATACAAAGATCTCTTGTAAAGCTTTTTTCAAAACGTATATTGGCCCACCAGCTTACTACCAATTTGCGGCGGATGATCTCCATGGCCAATGCACGCATGAGGGCAGGCGGTGCGGCTTCATCTACAAAA
>JBKJLT010000483.1:0-5736 GCA_046596765.1 Ferruginibacter sp.
ACAGGTAAAGCATGGCCGCAACATTACCTGCCCCAACGGCAGCCACATGAGTATGTATGATGATCAGAAAAATTATTTTCCGGGGTTGATACAGTTTATTAAAGATGTAGATGGCGGAAAGTTTTAGTTGATTCTGTTTTGCACAAAAAATTGCCGGGAAGCCGGTAAGACGGTGAAATTATTCGTTTCCGTCTTACCGACTTCCCGGCAACAAAAAAAATCTATCAGCCTGTAAGCCGGATTCTGTTTCATCCTCCATAGCTTTAGCGCAGGAGAATAATGGTCATCATTTATCTGGCTGCAACATTACTGTTACAATCTTGCTGCCTACCCTTCGGCATCGGACGAGCCGCCCTCAAGCGCCGATATACGTGGCATTACAGCACACAAGGTTTACCCAATTTAAGCATTACTGCAAAAACCCGTGAGCTCTTACCTCACGTTTTCACCCTTATCTTTTATGTAATACTTCGACAAGCTCGGTATGACATAAACGACGGTAATTTTCTGTGGCCCTTTCTCTTCTCCGCAAGCGGAGAGCCGGCTATTAACCGGTGTGTTGCTCTGTGCTGTCCGGACTTTCCTTCCCGATTAAAACCGGGACGATAACCTGGCTGATAGAAGGCAAAGGTAGATTTTATTTTTCCATTCTAATATCATGCTGGAGGTGGTGGTGCGGCTATTGATCTTAAAAATACTGCCAGCGAATTTTCAGACAATTATATTGTAGAGCTTGCACGTATTGTTTTAATTCTAACTTAAGAAATTTGCAGATATACGCTCGTTAAGAGAAAGAGAGATCAGTGTTATTTTAGGAGGCTAATTTGTAGGTAGATATGAAAGGTAATTCCTGCCTTTATTTTTTACTTAAGCCGGCATATTATTTTATCGCAAAGCCTGTAGCAAAAATTGAAGCCCATCAACCACATCACCATCTCTTTTAGGCAAAATTTTAAATGCAATGGGAGCAGATGCAGCCATCTGCAATTTTTGTACCTGTGCTGCATCAACCTGTGCGGTATAGTCACCAGGGGCCAGTTCCATCAAACTAAAATAACCATCGGCTTCGGTAAGTATTTTTGCTACAAGTTTTAAATTACTGTTATAGATGTTCACCATTATCCTGCCAAGGCCACTTTTCCCTTTTGTATCTTTAAGAAAAACAGTTCCGGCAACCTCTCCCACTACCGCCACGGCAACTTCAATTAATTTTAAATTATTGGGTTCAATAGTAACACTCAGCGTTTGCTTTTTCATTTGCCAGGCTACATTATCAAAACTGGTTTTATCCAGTTCAATAAGATAATTGGTGTAAGCCTCAAGCCCGTTAATGCGTACGGTAGTATCACGGTCGTTACGCTCTATGCGTCCGCCATTAACACGCAGGTTGAGACCCAAAACTCTCGGTTCACCAGCATCATGCTTTCCATTGCAGTTAAAATCAAGAAACGGTACAATAACAATTCCGCCACGGCCAACACTGCTTTGGCTAATGGCACCCAGGTAATTTGTTTTACCATCGTAAATAAGGCTACCCCTGGCACCCTGTGTTGTTGCTATAACATTGCGGCTGCTGGTTGCCGAAAAAAATGTTTGCGCAAAAGAAAAATTATAGCGCAGTCCTACACTTACCAGGTTTGTGGGGCCGCTTAAAAATGTATTTGAAAAATTCTTTTCGTACGCAATATTTAAAAATCCACGTTTAAAAATATTTTTCTCAACAGCAGCTTTAATCATACTGAAATTCTTATTCCGGTATTCATATTGAGCCTGTGGTGTAAACCTGATGTTGGCCGGTAGCCGGAAGGTTAAAGAAAGATTGCTATACACCAGCGGATTACCTGGTGTGCTGAGTACGGCATACGTTGTAAGATTTGAACTGACCCCCGCAACAACAGCAGAAAGTAAAAATTCAGCGGAAGTGTATTTTGATTTAAAACCGGTGCCTTTACTGTAGGGCAGCGTAAACTGGTTTAATGTTAAGCGTGAATAAGCTGTAAATTTTTTTGCACGAAAAGGCATTGATACTGTAATTTTCTTTTCATCCAGGTAATTAAAAAATACCGCTGTTTGTGCTTTATCATATTTTGTATAACTGGCATCAACCTGCAGGTTACTTGCTGCACGGTAACTTAAAACCCCTTTCGACCTTACTCCATAAACGTACTCGCCTGAGAACAGAAAATGCTGGCCAAGACTTAATGAGGTATTTACAAAAGGCATAAATTTTCCTGATGTAACTGTTGAAAGATATTCTACCCCTCCACCAATGGTAATACCGCGGCTAAGGCCGTAGTTTACTGCAGCCCGTGCATATAAGCCTTTACCGGCATCATTAACAATACCACCGGTTACATTGTATTCAAGCTTGCGAAAGGGAATAAAATTAAACGGGATGTTGATGTATTTTTCAGTGGTCTGCTCTTCGCCCCAGGGACCATAAAACCTGAGTTTAACCACCGAGTTACCATACACCATCGGCACTTCAAATGAATAAAAACCCGAACCATCTGCCTTCGTGTAATTCACAAGAACGTTATTCACATACAGTTCTACTGTCCAGTCGGGCTGTGTAGTATTACTTAAAGTATAAGTACCAAAAGAGCGTCGGTAAGTAGTGGGTGTGTTTGTAATTTGCAGTCCGTTAACCGGTGCAAATATTGAAGATACCGACTGTGTAAATATTTTTCCAAGCGTTACCTGCTTTACTGCTGCCACATCATTATTTACATATCGCCATTGATAATATTGCTGGCGCAGATTTATCTTTTCATCGCTGTTATAATTTAAAGACAGGTTCAGTTCTCCGCCCAAAGCCAAGGCACCAATACCCAGGTTAGCCCTGGTGTTGCTTCTTTCTTGTGTTTGCTGTGTGCTTGTTACCGACCAATCGGCAACACCAATATGAAACAAGGGAAAGTTTCTGCGGATAACAGTATCTGCCTTCTTCTCTCCTTTTAACTGGCTCATGTTACGTCGCATAAGTTCCAGTTGCATTTCACGAATGGCAGGCAGCTCTAATTTTGTACTTAAGGTAACTGTAAGGCTTCTGAAATCAAATGCACAATTTAATCCAAAAATCAACCCAAAATAATCCGACTTAACATAAAGTGTGGTTGGGTCATTAATCAGATCATTAGGTTTTAATTTATAAATTTTGCCATTGTAAGTAATTTTATTATTGCTTTTATCAATCAGGAAAGTGGCTTTGGGATTGATGAAAAACCCGCTTACGGAATCAAAACCAGAAGCCGGATAATTCCTGATCTTTAAGAAATCAAAAAGATCTTTTACCGATAAATAAACAGAGCGCCCTGAAACAATACCGGGAATTTCCAAACTGCCAATACGTGGTACATTCAGCGTAATTAAAATTTGCTCGTATTCCTCTTCTGTTTCATTACTTGTTAAACTGGTATCAGCCAAAATATATTTTGTTACGGTTGGTGCAAATGCATCGTCCGACTGGCTATAACCGATGTTTGCATTCAACATAAAAAATACCAGTACCAGTAAACTGCGCCCAATAATTATGGGGGGGCAGCAACAGATGCAACAGTAAAAAAAATATGTTCCGTTTTTATTCAATTATTATTCAAGGTTGAATGTTATATAAAAGGTTCCGGTATAATTGCCTGGCGGATTAGCTGCTGCGTTACCAACAGTAAGTGTTCCGCCAATTTTTACCGGCGTTCGGGCAGGCTGTGCTACTGTAATTATAAAAGGCGATGTAGGATCTGAATTGCCTATATGCATTAACATAGTTCCGCCGTTACTCCCGGTAAGTGTAACATCTGGTCCATTTAAAATAGAAACAATAGCACCCTGCGGACCATCAACATCAAATATGGCCTGAAAGTATGGTGTTCCCAGGTTTAGTCCCAACACATCGCCGGTTACCGAACGTGTTCCGTTGTTTGCAATAACTACAGTACCGCCTGAGTTGCCAATTGTAAAAGCGCCAAAGCTCATGTTTTGAACAGTATATATAGTAAGCGCCGGGTCACCCGGTAAACTATCTGTAGGATCCTGGGCAAACACAGCATTGCTCATAAAGCCCAATCCAAATACCAGCAATATTTTAAGCAATAATTTCATTAATTATTTATAAAGAATTTCAGGTTATATTTTTCATACAAAAAAATTAGATACCAGTTTTTTTAAACCGTGTTTATCCCCGGATAACTTCCCTTCTTTCCGATAAATTCAATTCTGTTTCTGCCATTTTTATAGATTTTGCATCTGGCTGTGTTGTATATGTTATGTGTAATTTTCCTGCACGAAAATCAACACCTGATTTATTATCAAGTAATAAATTAAAATGCCTTACTGTATTAGGCGTGTAAAGTGCCATTCCCCTTGCCACACCAATACGGGTTATTTTTCCCAGCGGCGATATATGATCTACAGCAATATCGCCGTACGTACTCATATTACCGCTTCGGTTAAAATCTACTTTTAATGAAGGGACTGTATCCTTATTCCATTGAATTGATGCATTTGTAAGTGTAACCTGGGTTGTTGATTCGCCCACACGAATAATTACCGGTATGCTGATACCAAAAACAGCAACCACCTTTACTGATATAGCACCAGTATCTGTAGCAGTTTCCTTTTCGCCAAGTGGTTTTTTATCGGCTTCTGCCCTGAAATAAATATGAGAACGGTATTCACCGGGCTCCAGTTCATTTGTATTTACCAACTGAATTTTTATAGATTGTGCTTCGCCGGGGGCAAGCACTACATTGCGGGGAAAAAAGCGAAAATTTTTATCTGCAAAACGTTGTCCCTGATCGGGCTGAGTGATTGTTTCAAAGCCTCCATCTTCTTTCATCTTTACCTGTACTACCGAAACAAGATACCTTCCGGTATCTGTACCGCTGTTAGCCAGGTTAAGCGTCTGAGATCTTTTTGAACCTTCAAAAACAATCCTCTTGGGATATAAAAGCAGATCGCCCTGTGCTTTCGTATGTGTGGAAACCAACATTAAAGCTCCAAAAAAAGCAAGTAATGAATATTTTAAATGCCGCCTTTTTAATGGCAGCTTATTAGTTGTTAGGGGAGTAGGCATGTCTGGATATTTGGATGTTTGAAAAATCATTAAAAGAATGCTGCCATACATGGCGGCATTCTTTTAATGAAACTAACTTTAGTTGTAGTTAACTGTAACAAATAACGCACTTGCGTTAGCAAGAGCATTACTGTAAGTTCCTGCAACTGTATTAGCAGGTACGTTTAAAGTAGCCTTAACTTTTAATGTTTTTGCGCCTGCAACCAAACTGGTTGATGCACCAGCATCACATACAAAAGTTCCAACAGTCATTGTACCCGAAACTGATCCGGTTAATGTAATTGGAGCTGATGGAATGGTAATTGAAAAACCGCTGGTTCCTTCACCGGTAACTGCAAAAACTGCAGTTGTTTGTGTGGTACTGCCTGCAGGTAAGCTTGCACCACCTGTAGCCGTGCGGCCATCAGCGTAATCCAATACTACTGTACCGGCTGTTGCGCTGGATGCTACTGTACCGAAATGCATATCGGTAGTTTTAGAAATAGCAATTGGCGTTACCAATACGGCAGTTGTGCTGGCATAGGCAGTTGACTGCGCAAAAGAAGCTGCAGCAAAGCCAATCATTAAGAAAGACATTGCAAAAATTTTGATTTTCATCATTTTTGGATTTTTGTATAAAATATTGTTTTCACCACTTTAACGTGATATGTTTAGATATATTTTGT
>JBKJLT010000495.1:0-3422 GCA_046596765.1 Ferruginibacter sp.
GCAGGTAAACTAAATATTCATTTTAATGATAACAGCGTATAATTTCATTGGCTCCTGGCAATTGTTTCCCGAAAAAGGTACTTATGAATTTGGCAACCGGCCCAAATCGGGTATTTATAAAATTGAAGCCACCAGCAATAAAAAGGAAATTACCGTAAGTACCAATTGGGTTACTCTCGAAAACCAGGCTTTTGCATCGCAGTACCATTTAATGGCCGATGGAGAGCTGCATACTTTTGCAGAAACTGATTTTGCAGATACCATGAAAGCAAGTTTTACAGATGCTATAAATTTTGAAACCCTGTTTTATAAAAACGGAGAACTGGTATTAACCGTTATAAACGAACTGTTACCCAATGGCTATTTAAGTATTACCCAAATAGGTTTTACGCCAGATCAAAAGCAATACATTAATAAAGAGATTTATCATAAGCAACTAAGTGTGCTTCCCTATTCTGCCTCGGCAGCAGGTGCAGTAATTAAGCCCACCGAAGAAGGCGTAATACGCCACAAAGCACTTAGTGCCATGGAAGAGCAAACCAATATGCAGTTGCAGCAAATACGTAAGCAGATTGAATTACTTGCATTGCAGGCGCAGGAAATACAGATGCGGAAAGAATTATCCATGATTATTTATAATGCCAAAATAAGCTTTGCCCCTGTTATTGGTTCCTTGTATTATTTGTACGAAAAACAAAATGGCGATCATATCGTATCCATGGTTAGCCCCAAAGAATGGGGCAGCAGCGGGCCATTTAAAAAATGTATTGCCGAGGTAAAACTACTGGCAGATCATACCTGGATCGAAATTTAAATTACCTGTTTGGGTTCTCAGGCGGATACTAAAGTTCAGCGTACAAAATCCAGGCACAGACTATCCTTAAAAGTAAAAAACTGCAGCTTGGTAATTCTTTTTTAAGTTTGAATTCCTTACTCGTTTTCTCGGATGAAGATGCAAGGGTTCAGCTTTTTTAACGCTTTATTTCACTTTTATCACACACCCCACAATGCATGCCTGATTTTCTTACCGCCAATGCAAACAGTTGCATTTTACAAAAAAAACAGCTTTCTTTACGTCCGTACAATTGTTAAGTACTCCATTCATATTTTCCCGTCGGTTGAAAACGCTTAATCTCCAATCAATATGTAAGCCTGCTTTTTTAACCCGCCGTTACTACGGCTCAAAATTTTTCAAACATGAATAAATTACAATCCTGGTTGTTACCGGCATTACTTGTCGCCAGCTTATTGCCTTCCTGCAACAATGGGGGCAATGAAAATGCCAAATCTGAAGTAAAGACAACCGAAATCACCGTCAGCACAAAAAACAAAGAAGCAGCAGCCGCTTTTCAGCAAGGGCTGGCCGCCTTTGATTTGAACGACATTAAAAAAGCCCGTGCCGGCTTTAATGAGGCAATCAAACTCGATCCCGCTTTAGGGATTGCTTACCTGTACCGGGCAAACACATCCACCAGCTCAAAAGAATTTGCTGATGATATAAATGCAGGAAATGCAAAGCTCGACAGTGCCGGCAACTGGGAAAAAATGTACGGCGAATATCAGCGGACCAATTTAGCAGGAGACAGAAACGGAGGACTGGCAATACTGGAAAAAATTGCTGCTGCATTTCCGGATGCAGCCAGGGCACAAAATGATCTTGGCGCAGGTTATAACGGTAATAATCAATTCAGCAAGGCAAGAGAACAGTTTCAAAAAGCGGTGCAGCTTGATGCAAAATGGGTAGGTGGCTATTCATCATTGGTTGGCTCTTACCTATTTAACGATCCAAAAGATTTAAAAAAAGCAGAAGAAAATGCATTGAAACTGGTAGAACTGGCTCCGGCAAGTGCCGGTACACAAATTGCATTGGGCGATTGCTACCGGGCTCAAAATGATATGCAGAAAGCAAAAGATGCTTATGCAAAAGCTGTAACGCTTGATGCTACAGCACCCGAAGGTTTATACAAACTCGGTCACGCCAATACTTATTTGGGTAATTACGATGAAGCCCGTAAAAATTATGCCGATGCCGGTATAAACGATGTAACACCATCAGGTGGAGTTTTAAATTCAGCATACTCTTACCTGTACCAGGGCAATGCAAAAGCTGCTATGGATGGGCTGATGGCTGCTGCTGCCAAAGCAGACAGTACAAAAGCCAATGAAAAACTGAATTATTATGCTACCTGTGCCACTATTGCCGTGCACAATGGCGATGCTGCCGCACTAAAAAAACTGGTGCCTATGATTCTGCCGCTATCAGAAAAAATAAACAACGACCTGGGCACTGCAGAAGCAAAACCATTTATTGCAGCAGAAAAAGAAAACTGGGCAGCTTTAACTGCCTATGTTGATGGTAAATATGATGAAGCCAAAGCAAAAACCGAGGCCATGAAAACAGCCCTGGACCCTGTTAAAGACGACCGCAAGCTGGAAAACTATCACTACATGATGGGCCTCATCAGCATGAAACAGAAAAACTATGCCGAAGCAGTTGGTCATTTCGAAAAATCAGACCCCAATAATATTTACAACAAATATTGGCAGGCCCTGGCCAACGAAGCTGCCGGTAACAAAGACAAAGCCACTGCGCTGTATAAAGAAGTGGCAGCCTATAATTTTAACGATGTAGGAAATGCACTGGTACGCAATGAAGTAAAGAAAAAGTTGGGTACTCCATAATATTCAGATCAATATTTTTTAAGCCCTGCTTTGCAAAGCGGGGCTTTTTTTTGCCCTCCGTAGCTTTAGCGAAAGAGGGTTTGTTACATTTTTTTGGGACAAGCATTTGTATTCCATTGCATCATAGTTGTGTCACTCACTTGTACCGCATACCATTGGGGAACTTTTTCCAAAGCAAAGATTATCGTTATATTTGAAAATAATCCAGAACAACTAATGAGCATTTACGCAATTCAGCAATACCATAAAGAGTTAGAAAAAATTATTCATTACGGCGGCAGTAAAAAAGAAACCGCCATACGCAATGCTTTTTATTACCTGCTGAACGAATATGCACATGGCAAAGAGCTGATGCTGATTGCCGAAATATCTACCAAAAATAAACAGGGTAAATTAATAACCCCCGATGGAACTTTAAAAGACAATATCCGCAATGATTGGGGCTATTGGGAAAGCAAAGATGAAAAGGATGATATTAATGAAGAGATAAAAAACAAATTTGCAACAGGTTATCCATCCGATAATATTTTATTTGAAGATTCACAAACAGCCGTACTCTTTCAACATGGTGATGAAGTGATGAGGGTGGATATGAAGGATGAGGAAGCCCTGCATAAAATACTCAGTTTCTTTCTGGCTTACGAAAGACCGGAAGTACACGACTTCAGGGAAGCTATTGAACATTTTAAACAGGACATTCCAAAAGTAACCGTTGCCATCCGTGATATTATTGAAGCCCA
>JBKJLT010000533.1:0-14722 GCA_046596765.1 Ferruginibacter sp.
CGCTAAGCAAACCACACTAGTCGTTTATTTGTTTGTACAGTGATTTGTTTTGATGCGGATAAATCCTGTGGAGCCCATGAGCCAGTACGGCAATGGTTTGTAAGTTGTTTTTTAAAGCTGCTTTATGAGCAATGGTATCAATGCCAAAGGCAAGTCCGCTTACCACAACAATATTTTCTGATTGTAATTCTGCAATAAATTTTTCACAAACCTGCTTTCCATAATCTGAATGGGTTCTGGTGCCCACAATGGAAATTATTTTGGATATATTTAGATCCGCAGTACCACGATAGTAAAGCAAAGCCGGACTGTCGTAACAGTTTAATAATCGTTTGGGATAATTTTTGCCGGTTAAAAAAAGCGGGGTTATCTTATATTTTTCAATAAACTTTATTTCTTCTTCGGAGCTGCTGAAATCAGTAAAGTCTTTTATGGATTTTGCCCTTACCATACCAATGCCTTCAATGGCATCCAGTTCTTTTCTTTTTGCTTTAAAAATGGATTGGGCATCGCCATATAAATTTATCAATGCCTTGGCATGTACATCGCCAATGTTTGGTACAAGGGTAAGGGCAATTTGGTAAAGCAGGTCGTTGGGCATAGGTGCATCAAATCTTGTAATGGCTTTTGCAGGAAATAATAATTACAGCATCGGCAGTAATGGTGTAAACAATTCTGTGTTCATCAGTTATTCTTCTGCTCCAATAGCCTTTTAAATCTCCTTTGAGTGGTTCAGGTTTTCCAATGCCTGAAAAAGGTTCTCTATTAATGGCCAATATCAATTCGGCAATTTTCTTTAATGTTTTTAAATCCTGCTTTGCCCAAAATTCAAAATCCTCCAATGCATTTTTTTCAAAAATAACCTTTCTCATTTTTGCCAGAATTTACAAAGTCATTTTTTCAATTTCTTTTAGCGAAAACTCTTTTAAACCTTTGGCTTCATTTACATTCTTTACAGACTCAAGCAATCTTTTTTTTGTTTCGGGGTTACCCAACAAAAAATCAGTTTCATCCTGTTCGTCTTCATAAATATGCACAGCAATTTTTTTCCCTTTAAATGATTTCTTTATAAAATCTATCAGGCTCTGATTAATTTCATCAGCATTGCCTTTTAAAATAGTATCCATAAATTTTTTATTTTCCTTATAAAGATAACTTTTTTTAATTGCTGATTACAAAAAGTTCTGTTCGCCTGTTCAGTGCTTTTCCCTTTTCAGTTTCATTATCAGCAACGGGTTTGGATGCCCCAAAACCTTTGTAGCTAAGCCGTAGCTGATTTATTCCCTTACTTAATAAATATCCCACCACCGATTTTGCCCGGTTGTTGGAGAGCAGCAGGTTATCTTTTTCCTGTCCTACATTATCGGTATGCCCATCAATCTGAATTTTTAAATTCGGGTTGTCGGTTAACAGGCTTACTAATTTATCCAGTTCCGATTTTGATTCGGTCTGCAGTTCATATTTACCAGTTTCGAAAAAAATGTTTTTGAGTACAATGGTTGCCCCTTTTTCAATGGGTTGCAAAGGAATGTTTACCGTAAAAACGGAATCAATGTTTTTAATTAATGAAAAATTATCTGAATAAAATAAATAACCACGGCGGTTTACATTAAAGGGATAATCTTTTCCAACGGGTAAAGTAACCAGGTATTTTCCATCTTCATCGGTTTGTATTTTGCTGATAAGGTTGCCGCTTTTCAGATCAGTTAATTCAACAGCAGATGGTAGGCCTGCATTCGTTTTTTTATCAAATACTTTTCCTTTTACCCACAGTGTTTTTAGTGGCCGTATGTCTTCTCTTAATTGAAAAGAATAAATATCAAGCCCGCCTTTTGTATCGGTTCCCTCGCTGGCATAGTAAGCGGTTTTGCCATCAGCAGCAACAATTAACGATCCCTGATCGTCAATCGTATTTACCGGGTAACCTAAATTTTCTGCAACCACCCAACTGCTGTCGTTTACTTTTTTGCTGAAGTAAAGATCAGTCATACCATATCCCGGATGACCATTGCTGTTGAAGTAAAGTGTTTCATTATCTGCGTGCATGAACGGGCAACTTTCATCACCACTTGTATTAACTGCTTCACCTAAATTTTCGGGGCGGCTCCACTTACCTGTTGGCAGGCGATGTGTTACCCAAATGTCACGTCCACCAAACCCACCGGCCCGGCTGCTTGCAAAGTATAAATCTCTTTTATCGGGAGAGAGGGAAGGAGAAGATTCCCAGAAATCGGTATTCACAACCGGTCCAAGATTTTGTGGTTCACTCCAGCCATTATTTGTTTTTACAGAAAAATACAGATCGCAACTTCCCTGGCCTTCGGGATAATTACAACCGGTAAAGATCAATAATTGTCCATCCTGAGAGATATTTTGTGCGCCTTCGTTCAGGTTGGTATTCACCTTCCCGCCAAGCGGTACTGCATTACTCCATTTTCCGTTTACAAAATTACTTTCGTAAAAATCTTCATCACTTGCTATGCGGCGTGTAAAAATCATTTTGCTGCCATCAATAGTTAAGGAAGGGAAATATTCGAGGTCTTTTGTATTAATATTGACGCCGAGGTTTTGCGGTGCAAAAACATAATCCTTTAATGGATGTTTCTTTTCATAATCTACCGCAAAAGTGTAAACCGATTTACGGTAGTTACCTGCTTTAATACTTTGTAGATTTAATTTGGGGGTTGCTAAAAATTCATTGATAGCAATAAGTGCCTGTTGAAATTTACCAACGCCTGCTAAAGAAATAGAGTAAGGAAGTAAATATGTTTTTGAATAAACAGAATCCAACAACAATCCTTTTTCAAAATCGGCAACAGAGGCCGCATAGTTTTTTTGGTCTGCATAAATGCCTGCACGTGATAGAAATACATCTACAAATTTTGGGTCTAAGGCAAGTGCTTCATCTAAATGTTTAAAAGCGGCATTATAGTTACCGGCTGTAGCATCTTCATAAGCCTGTCCATAAATTTCACCGGCTTTTTTATTTACTTTTTCGGGATCGTACCATTGGGCATTGGAATGTAAAAAGGAAAAAGTAAAAAGTAAAAACGAGAGAATTAATTTACGGATAATAGATTTTTTATGTTGCATTTATTTGGGTTCGTTGAATAAAGGTAGAACGAAAACGATGCCATTTTATTCTTTAAACAGAATTATAACATTTTCTTTTAAGGAACATTGATGTATTTGTGTATTTGCAGCGACAGTTCCCATTGCGGATGCTGCTTTATATAATCTATGATCATTGGAGTAACAACAGACGCTTTATCCCACTCGGGTTGTAAAAATAATCTGCAGCCTGGTAAAACCAATGCTGCAAAATGTTCAGCCCATTCAAAATCTGACTTATTAAAAACCACTACTTTTAATTCATTGGCAACAGGCAAAATTTCTGGCAACGGGGCTTTGAATTTTTTTGGAGAAAGGCAGATCCAGTTCCAGCTTCCGCTTAATGGATGAGCACCGGATGTTTCAATATTGGTTTCAAAACCTTTTGATTGAAGTCTGTAAGTGAGTGCATCCAGGTTGTGCATCAATGGTTCGCCACCAGTAATAACTACAAGCTTTGCTGGGGTGTTTTCAATATTCGATATCAAATCATCAATATTAAATCTTGGATGTTTGTCTGCATCCCAACTTTCTTTTACATCGCACCACACACAACCTACATCGCAGCCGCCAAGGCGTATAAAATAGGCAGCTCTGCCCTGGTGGTAGCCTTCGCCCTGTATGGTATAAAAATGTTCCATTACAGGTAAATCAGTTGACACGTGACGACTGGAAGTTGATAGTTCAGTATTCAAAACGGGATCATATTATTCATTAAAAAATTATCCCTGTCTCGCCGACAGGCATGCATCATTCATTATATCATTATCCATTATCCATTAAAAAATTATCCACTGTCGCTGCTTTAAAAGTATTCATCAGTAAAGCCGCAATGGTCATCAATCCTACACCACCCGGTACAGGCGTTATGTAGCTGCATTTGGGTGCCACGTTGGCAAAATCAACATCGCCTTTTATAGCAAAGCCCGATTTTTTCGATGAATCTTCAACTCTTGTAATTCCTACATCTATTACTACTGCATTTTCTTTTACCATATCTGCTTTTAAAAATTCGGGTATGCCCAAAGCGGCAACAATAATATCAGCCTGTAAACAAATTTCTTTTAGATTTTTTGTGCGGCTATGACAAACTGTTACCGTGCAATTTCCCGGATAGGTATTCCGGCTCAGCAGAATACTTATAGGGCGTCCAACAATATTGCTTCGGCCAATTACTACCGCATGTTTTCCGCTGGTTTCAATTTTGTAATGCTCCAGCATCAATAAAATTCCATAAGGTGTTGCCGGAATAAAAGTGGGTAAGCCCTGTACCATTTTACCAATGCTAATGGGGTTAAAACCATCCACATCTTTATCGGGATTGATAAGGCTGATAATTTTTTCTTCATCAATTTGTTTTGGTAAGGGTAATTGCACCAGGATACCATCTACATCCACATCTTTGTTCAGTTTTTCAATGATTGCAATCAGTTCTCTCTCCGCAATATTTTCATCAAGGCGTATCAGGGTACTTTTAAATCCAACTTCTTCACAATTTTTAACTTTGCTGGCAACATAGGTTTCGCTGGCGCCATTGTTACCAACTAAAACAGCCGCCAGGTGCGGCGTTTTATTGCCATTGCTTTTAAAAAGAATAGTTTTTTCTTTTACAATATCCTTTACCGACTGAGAAACTATCTTTCCATTTAAAATTTGCATGCCGCAAAAGTAAATCAAGTATTTGATTATAAACATTATCAAAAATTTGCATTTTAAGATTCTGATTATTACCTTGGTCTCTTAACCGCAAAACGTAATAATATGAAAACTAAAATATTATTATTATCGCTTTTAATTCTCAATGTAAACCCGCTTATGGCGCAATCGTTGCGCTATTCTCTTGCACAGCCATATATCAGCCTATCAGCTTATAGTTTACAGCAAAACGACCCACTATCTTTTACCGGTAATCAGTCGGCGCTGGCTCAATTAAAATCGGGCGGCATTGGTGTTTTTGGTGAACGCAGATTTTTGCTGAGCGAAACCAGTGCCTATACTTTGGGTGCTTCTTTACCAACCCGCCTGGGCAATTTTGGAATCCTGTTAAATTACGCAGGCTTTAAAAATTTTAATGAAAATAAAATAGGACTGGCTTATGCCCGAAAATTAGGTAAGCTTGTAGATGTTGGCGTACAATTTAATTATTATGGATACCGGATTCCGGCGTATGGAAATGCATCCACCATAAATTTTGAAATTGGTGCCATGCTGCATCTCACCGATAAATTAAATGCGGGCTTACATGTTTACAATCCGGTTGGTGGAAAGTTAGGCACTTCGACTTCGCTCAGTATGAGTGATGAAAAACTTGCATCAGCGTATAAATTCGGCCTGGGTTACGATGCTTCTGATAAGCTTTTTATAAGCAGCGAAATTATTAAGGAAGAAGATAAAGCGGTTAATGTAATTGCCGGTTTGCAATACCGGTTTGCAAAACAGTTTTTTGTAAAAGCAGGTTTTATAAGCGAATCCACAACTGTATATGCAGGTGCAGGTGTTGCATGGAAAAATTTACGTTTAGATATTTCCTCAAGCTATCATCCACAGCTTGGAATTTCGCCCGGTTTATTATTGATCATGAATTTTAAACCGAAGAAAGAATGAAGATATTGCTGACATTGATTTATACGATTTTTATTTCGGGGTATGCTTTTGCACAGGTTGCAGAACCTGTTACTACAAATACCGAACAGCAATTGGAAAACATAACAGAAAACAATGAAGACCTGGAGACAGAGGATGACTCTTACCTGCAGCAGATGATACAGTTTATTATAAACCCGATACAGCTTAATTATGCGGATGTTGCAGATTTGAATCAGTTGCGTATTCTTACTCCCATTCAGATTCAGAATTTTATGCTGTACCGCAGCCTGGTTGGTAAATTGATTGATGTATATGAGCTGCAGGCTGTGCCCGGCTGGGATATCGTAACCATTCAAAAAATAAGGCCATACATTAGCGTGAGTATGCAGGTTTCAGTAGCTGCTGCTTTAAAAACCAGGCTAAAAAAGGGCGACCATATTTTTTTACTCAGGCTGTCGCAGGTGCCCGAACGTTCAAAAGGTTATTTGATAGATTCATCAACAGCAACAAATTTTTATCCGGGGTCTCCCCAAAAAATATTGCTCAGGTATAAGTATGTTTATAAGAATCTTTTTCAGTATGGTATGATAGCTGAAAAAGATGCAGGCGAACAGTTTTTTAAAGGAAAACAAAAACAAGGATTTGATTTTTATTCGGCACATATTTTTATAAAAAAAATTGGTATCATTAAAGCACTGGCCATGGGAGATTTTACCGTAAACCTTGGCCAGGGCCTTACACAATGGCAAAGCCTTGCATTTAAAAAAAGTGTGGATGTAATTAATATAAAAAGAGAAGCAGATGTTTTACGTCCTTACAATTCTGCCGGCGAAATAAATTTTCACAGAGGGTTGGGAATAACAATTGCAAAAAGGAACTGGCAGGCCACGGTTTTTGGTTCTTACAGAAAAATTGATGCAAATTTTGTTGCCGATACCTCACAAAATCAGGACGATTTTGTTTCATCATTACAAACTTCCGGCTATCACCGTACAAAAGGCGAAACCGCTGATAAAGCCATTCAGCGGCAACTCGCTTTTGGCGGAAATATTTCTTATCAGTACAAGGGTTTGCATTTTGGTATAAATGCTGTACATTATAAATTTAAGTTGCCTATAAAAAAAGATGCCGACCCTTATAATAAGTATGCATTAACCGGCAGCAGCTTTGGTAATTACAGTTTCGATTATAGTTATACATTCCGGAATATTCATTTTTTTGGAGAAGCTGCCTTTACCTCCTCATTCAGTAAGGCCTTTGTAAATGGGTTACTGGTAAGTGCATCATCCCATGTTGACCTTAGTTTACTTTACCGCAACATTTCCAGGTCGTACCAATCGCTATATGCTTATGCTTTTACAGAAGGTACATTTCCCACCAATGAAAAAGGATTGTATGCCGGTATATCCATCAGGGCCAATAATGCCTGGCGAATTGATGCCTACGCCGATTTTTATAAGTTTCCCTGGTTGCGATACAGAGTAGATGCACCCTCAACCGGTTCAGATTACCTGATACAATTGAATTATAAACCCAATAAGCAGTTAGAGATTTATACAAGATACCATGCTGAATCTAAAGCCATTAATGTTAATCCGGCACTTTTGATTCTGTCACCCGTTATACAGCAACCCAAAAAGAACTGGCGCACCCAAATAAGTTATAAAATTAATAAAGATCTCAGCATTCGAAACAGAACCGAACTCGTTTGGTTTGACAAAAAAGGAATTATGGAGGAGCAAGGGTTTTTAACATATTTCGATTTCTTATATAAGCCCATGTTAAAGCGCTATTCAGCGGCTATCCGCCTGCAATATTTTGAAACAGATGGGTATAACAGCAGGCTTTATGCTTATGAAAATGATGTTTTATATAGTTTTTCTATACCTGTTTTTTATGATAAAGGCTATAGGTATTATTTAAATATAAACTATGACTTGAGCCGAAAAATCAGCTTATGGATAAAATGGGGCCAAATAGTTTATAAAGATAAAACGCTTGTTGGCACTGGATTTGATGAAATAAAAGGCAATAAAAAAAGCGAAATAAAGATACAGGCTGCATATAAATTTTAACAAATTTTCAGCTTAAAGCAGCTTTTTAAAATTGATTATTGTCCTTAAAAGGATATAAGACCTGGGAAAATTAATTTAACATTATTTTGACGTTAAGAAATTATCCCTATTTTTACACATCATTAAACTTAATTAAATGCACATGAGAAGATTTTTATCACTGTTTACAATGTTAATGCTCTGTGGGGTATTAGCATTTGCCCAAAGCCGGGTGGTGACCGGTAAGGTTACTGATGCAAACGGTAATCCAGTTTCTTTTGCTTCTGTAAAAGTTAAAGGCACTCAAACGGGCGTTTCGGCCGATGCAAATGGAGCCTATTCACTTAGGGTAAATGCAGGCGCTGTACTTGAAATATCAGGCGCAAGTTTTAAAACAACAGATGTGCCGGTTGGTACTCAAAGTGTATTAAGCACAGTACTCGAAAGTTCAAATACTTCCGATTTAAAGGAAGTTGTGGTAACAGGTGCTTTTGGTACTAAACGTGCTGCAAGAAGTGTTGCATCAAACGTACAAAACGTAAGTGGAGAGCAGTTAACCACCATTCGACAGCCCAATATCAACAATGCTATTGCGGGTAAAGTAGCCGGCGCACAGGTACGTAGCCAGTCTGCAGCTAAATTAGGTGTAGAAACTGCAGTACGTTTACGTGGTGAAAATGGTTTGGGTGCCGGTTCTGGTGCTTTATATGTTGTTGATGGTACTATCATGCCAAGCTCAAACGACATCAATCCTGATGACATTGAAGATATCTCTGTATTGCAGGGCCCTGCTGCTGCTGCCTTATTTGGCCCCGATGGTGCTAATGGTGCAATAGTTGTTACTACAAAAAGAGCAAAAAAAGGCACAGGAAATTTGGGTGTAGAAATTAACAGCGGTATTCAGTTTGATAAAGTTTATATAACACCTTCTTACCAGAATTCTTATGCAGGTGGTGCTGATAAAAGTCTTACTCAGTATCGTTATAAAGCTGGCGATCCTGAAGGTTGGAAAGCACTTGATGGTAAGTTTTATCATGATATGACAGATGATGCAAGCTGGGGACCAAGAATGATGGGACAGGAATATGCTCCATGGTACGCATGGTATGGTGGTCATGAGCGTTCTTTCCAAACAACTAAATTATTACCTCAACCAACAAATAACCGTGATTTTTATAACACGGGCGTTACAAAACTTAATAACGTAAGTTTTTCTAAAGCTACCGAAAATTTAAATTTCAGATTGTCTTACACCAATTTAGATCAAAAAGGTTTGGTGCCAACTGAATTTTTAAAGCGCCATACGCTTAATATGAATGCTACACTTGATGTAACTTCAAAAATAATTATTGGAGCATCTATTAATTATATTGCGCAGGACAGAAGAGCTGAGAATGATGATGGTTACGCTAACAATTCAAGTGGTTCATTTGGTTCTTGGTTTCATCGCAATTTGGATATGGGCATAATGAAGGAATTAGCTGGATTAAAAACAGCAGATGGTATATTAGCTACTTGGAACCCAAGAATTAACCCAAGTGGTTTCGTAGCATCAAACCCTAATGGATTTTATGCAGCAAATTACTGGTATAATTATTATTCATACTTTAATGAAGTAAATAACTCGGATAGAAGAGACAGGATTTCCGGAGACGTATCGCTTACTTATAAGCTTACAAGCGATTTAAAGATTAAAGGAACCTACCGTAAAAATCAGTTAGATAATAACTATGAAAATAGAATATCCAGCGATCTTCAAAGAGGTGGATTGCAAACAGGACTTATTGCTGAGTACCGGGTTGGCCATAGCAGAAGCGATAGACAAAACTATGAAGGGTTAGTAACCTACAACAAAAAATATAAAAGCTTTGCTGTAAATGCTGTTGGAGGTTTTGATATATACAGAACCAAGCTTGTAAGAACTGATATAGCAACTTCAGGTGGTTTAAACGTGCCTAATATATATTCGCTTACAAATTCTGTAAATCCGGTTATTTTTGGCCGTACAATTCCGGCTCTTGCTGGTACAAACCCAAGAGAGCAATCATTGCGCAGAAGTGTGTTTGTTCGTGGTGATGTTGGTTTCCGCAACTTTTTGTTTGTTGAGGGTTCTTACAGGAGAGATTACATTTCAACCTCTCCTAAAGGTAAATTCATTGAAACTAAATCAGTAGGTGCTTCATTTGTATTTAGTGATTTAATTAAGAATGTTGTACCGTTTATCAGCTATGGTAAAATAAGAGGTTCTTATGGCCAAATATTGAATGCACTTGGCATTTTTGATCTGAATTTAGCTTATCTGCAAAATTCAAATCAATGGACTCCGGGTAATTTCCTTATACCAGAACCTAATGTGTTAATCGACCCTAATTTAAAAGGTGCTACAAATAATGAAAAAGAAATAGGTTTGGAAATGCGTTTTGCTAAAAACCGTTTTGGTTTTAATGTAACTTATTGGGATAGAAAAAATAAAGATTTCCCTGTAACCGTAACAACACCTGCACAAATAGGGTACACAGGTTTAAGGCTTAATTCAGGCGAACTATCCAAAAAAGGTATAGACGTTCAGGCATTTATTGTTCCCGTTCGTACTAAAAACCTGGATTGGAACATCAGCGGAACATGGGGTAAATTATTGGAAAACAAAATCGTTTCAATTTATCCGGGCATAACCCGTTTAACTTCTGCAAGTGGTGCGTTCTCTGGAAGTTCAGCAGCTTATACAGTTAGTGAGGTTGGTGAACCCTGGGGCCAGCTATTTGGTGGAGGTATCAAGCGTGATGCGAATGGAACTCCGATGTTAACTTCTCCTAACCCTGTAACAGGTGATCCGGGTGGTAAATTCATCAGAGAGGCAGAAACTAAATTTGGTAGTGCTTTACCTGATTATACAGGTGGTGTACAAAATACCTTAACCTTATTTAAGAACTTTACTATTAACTGTAACATAGATTTCTCTTATGGTGGTAAATTCTTCTCTTTATCAGATCATTGGGGTACATTCTCTGGATTAACTTCTCAAACTGCAGTTTTAAATGATAAAGGAAATTCTGTTCGTGATGATGTTGGTGATGGTGGTGGTGTACACGTATTTGGTGTAGATGCAACTACCGGTAAAGCAGTTGACTATTATGTTGAAGCTCAGCCTTACTTTCAACAGTTTAGAAATGCACGAATAGCTGAACCATTTATACAAGACCTTACTTTTGTAAAAATGAGGGAATTAAGCCTTGGTTATAGAATCCCAGTAGAAAGGTTATCAATTGGTAAGTATATAAAGAATGCAACTTTTTCAGTAGTAAGCCGTAATCCTTTTTTGATCTATAGCAAAACCAGAGATTTTGATCCTTCAGAAATTAGTAATGTTTATGGAGAAGATGGACAATTTCCGGGTACAAGATCAATGGGTGTAAACCTGAAATTAGGATTCTAATAATTAACTATTAAATTTATTTAAGATGAAAATGATTAAAAATAATTTAAAAACACTGGTAACAATGGTCGCTATGGCTACCCTGTTTGCCGGCTGTGCTAAAATTGACGATTTTGGAGATTTAAACACAAACCCGGATGTGGCACAGCCTTTGCCAGCATCCTACTTAACCAGTGCAGAGTCTTCTCTGCCTGGCCTGGCTGCAAGTACCCGTTCATTTTTGTATTGCCAGTATGCGTCTGAAACACAGTACACAGAGGCATCTTTATACAATTTACCGCAGCTGGAATCTGGCCCTCTTTACAGTGGTCCGTTGCAAGATCTGGAATCAATTATTAATAGTGCAAATGCTTCAACTCACTACAAAGGAATTGCAAAAGTAATAAAGTCATATATTTTCCTCACAATTACCGACAGATGGGGTGATGTACCTTATAGCGAAGCGCTTAAGGGTGCTGGTAATTTAGCACCTAAGTATGATGAGCAAATGAATATATTTAAAGGGATATTTGCTGATTTAAAAAGTGCAGGCACTGACTTAGGTACCACATCTGCTCCTGTTGCCGGTGATATAGTTTACGGTGGCAATACAACCAAATGGAGAAAATTGGCTAACACAATACGCATGATCGCTGCTTTAAGGCTGTCGAAAAAAGCACCAGCCTTAGCACAAACAGAGTTTAATGATGCTGTTACTAATAGTCTGGGTATTATTACTACTAATGCAGATAATTTTTCTATTGTGCATCCGGGTGGTCCTCAGGGTTCTGTATTTCAAAATCCATGGTTTGTAACCTATTTCACAAGAGATGATTACGCTATCAGCAAAACAATGACAGATTGCTTAAGCGGGTTAGGTGATACAAGGGGTAGTGTATTTGCAACCCCAGGCCCTGGTTTTCCTTATGGTTTAACAAGAGATCTTGCTATTACATATACCAATTCAATCGGAAACGGTCAAGGTAGGGTATTAGCTACATCTAAAAGAACAGAGACATCTCCTATCGTTGTTATAGGTGCTTCTCAATCTTTATTAGCATGGGCTGAAGGACTGGAAAGAGGATGGGCTACAAATGGTAATGCTAAAAATGCCTATGAGGCTGGTGTTGCTGCATCGTTTGCTGAGTGGGGCGTTGCATTGCCTGCTGCCTATTTAACAACTGGTACGGCTAATTACATCTCAGGTAGCGGTGTTGCAGCTATTGGCCAGCATGCTGCTCCATGGGATGCTATTCCTGCATCACAAAATGCATTAACCCCTACACCTATCATGCGTATTCAGTTACAACGCTGGTTGGCTACTTATCCAAATGGTAACGAGGGTTGGGCAGAATGGAGAAGAACCGGTGTACCCGATTTAAAACCTACCCGTTTTGCAACAAATGCAGGTGGTCAAATACCACGCAGATATGTTTATGGTGTTAACGAAATTGCTACCAACGCAGCTCAATTGGCTTTGGCTGTTGCAAGGCTTCCGGGTGGCGATAAACAAGATTCTAGAGTTTGGTGGGATCAATAAAAAAATTGAGAACAAATCATCACAATAAACATAATAATTATGAAAAAATTAAATATAGTAATCGCTTCTTTAGCAGTTGGATTATTAGTTTCTACTTCCTGTAAAAAGGCAATAGTGTATGAACCTATTGGCGACGGAGGACAGAAAATAGTTAAGATCGTTAACTATGGCGGTATGAAAGGAACCAGCGGTTTTGCCGCCAGTGCATTGGTATTAGATTTGAGTTTGCCTACTCAATCTGTAACTGTACAATTAGAATTAAGTGCACCCCAGGTATCCGATAAGGATCTTACAGTTACAGTTGGATACAGTGCAGCAAAATTAGCAGCATTTAATACTGGGCAACCGGCCGGATCAACAATTTTTCAGGCATTGACCGCTTCACAGTATTCACTGAGTACAACAACAGTTAAAATAAAGGCAGGACAAGTATTGTCAGAACCCTTTGATATTATTTTTCGCCCGAACCAGCTTGATGTAGCCATAAGTTATATGCTGCCAATTGAAATTATAAGCATAACAGGCGGCAATGGTGACATTTTTGCAGCGGCGGGAACCGGAACTGCATATTTTCGTATAATAGGTAATTTTTTAGCTGGAAAATATACTTGGAGATATAGAAGATGGCAAGGTCAAGATACAACTGTCGCACCTTTACAGGATTTAGTAAGTACAACTACTCTTCTCCCAATTACGGCAACATCACTTATGACCAGGGAATTGTATACTGAGAGTTTTGTTGACCCAGGCAAAGGTATTGTATTAGGTTTTACAGAAACTGGAGGTGTATTAAGTGGCTTTAATGTTTCTTTATTACCTAGTACAGTTGCTGCAATTCCTGCAGGTGGATTTAGGTTAATTGACGGACCAAAATTTAGACCACCTGGGTTTACGTTGGTAGGAAATGCAGCCTCAAAGTTTATAGGCACCAAATTCGCTACTTATATTCAATATGAGAACTCAACTCCTGCTTTTCGAACTTTGGTTAATGAGTTCACAAAAATACCATAACTAATTTATATATGTATATATAACTGTCTCAATATTTTGAGACAGTTTTTTTATTTCAGTATATTTGAAAAAAATATTAGCATGGAAAATACTAATCAACCCAATCAAATTAATATCGAAATTTCGGAAGAAGTTTCGGAAGGCCAATATGCAAATCTTGCAATAATAACCCACAGCCATGCTGAGTTTGTAATTGATTTTGTAAATGTAATGCCTGGAACACCAAAAAGTAAAGTTAAAAGCCGTATTATATTAACACCTTTTCATGCCAAACGTTTTATGAAGGCTATGGTAGATAATGTAAAGAAGTTTGAAACAGCAAACGGCACAATACAGGATATGGAAGCAGTGGAGATACCTTTTAATTTTGGAGGGCCGACGGCGCAGGCGTAAGACAGTTTTGTGTTTGGTGGGTGTGAGTTTTTAGTTGAGCTTATAACGCAGCCTGCATTTTTGTTTTCAGGCATTTCTTATTCTGCAGGAACACTTAACACAAAACTAAAAACACAAAACGCCAAACTACAATATCCCTTCATCCGCAAAACTATAAAATCCTTCTTCGCTTACAATAATGTGGTCAATGATCTTGATGTCGAAATAACCGGCAGCTTCTTTAATTTTTTTTGTAAGTTCCTCATCAGCCCTGCTGGGATGCAGGTTACCCGATGGATGGTTATGACATAGTACAATCGAGGTGGCATCTTCTTCCAAAGCCTTTTTTAAAATTATCCTTGGGTCGGCCACCGTGCCTGTAATACCACCTTTACTCATGATTTCAAAATGATTAATTTTATTAGCACGGTTTAAAAAAACCACGGCAAATACTTCATAATTATAATCTTTTAAAGTAGCCTGCAGATATTGAGCTATGTCTCTGCTTGACTTTACAACAGTTTTTTCCAAAGCAGAAGAAGCATGCCTTCTTCTGCCCAATTCCAGTGCAGCAGCAATTATTATTGATTTGGCTTGTCCAATGCCCTTTACCTGCTTAAAATCACTCAGTGATAA
>JBKJLT010000201.1:0-2757 GCA_046596765.1 Ferruginibacter sp.
CCAGGGAACAAGCGATGCGTTTTCAACCGGATCCCATGCCCAGTAACCGCCAAATGATAAAGACTCGTAAGCCCATTTGCCACCCATCATAATACCAACTCCCAGCACACAGGCGCAGAACAAAGCCCAGGGCAGGGCAGGCGTTACCCAATCGCCAAAGCGTTTGGTTTGTATGCCTGCATAGGCATAAGCAAACGGAATAATGGTGGATGCAAATCCTAAAAATAAAATAGGAGGGTGAATCACCATCCAGTAATTACGGAGCAACACATTTAAGCCCACGCCATCTTTAATAAAACTTAAGTAATTAGGCTGACTAAAAATCGGTCCAGCAATTTCATTCCTTGTTAAAGTAAACGGACTGCTGCCCAATCTTACATCGCCCACATAAAGCCCTATCAGCATCATCAGTAAAAAAAACTGGGCTAAACTTATTACCGACATCACCGGTGCTTCCCATTCTTTCGACCGCAGCATGATAAATATACCCAGTATACTATGCCAGATGGTCCACAATAAAAAACTTCCTTCCTGTCCTTCCCAAATGCAGGCCAGCAGGTACTTTGGCTCCAGTTCTTTAGATGCGTGCTTGTAAGCATACATGTATTCAAAATAGTGATTGGCGCAGATGTAAAATATAGTAACGAAAATAATTACCGCAGAAACAAACTGGGTAATAAAAGCAATTCTGGCAAAATTAAGCCATGACTTTTTTTCAATCAGGTCTTTTTTAAAAGATGCTGTTGCGAAACCTATGGTAGATATGATTGAAGCAATAAATGCAAGCAATACGAAGAAATGCCCTATCTGTCCGGGGAGTAAATGTTCGCCTTCAAATTCCATTAAAAATAATTATTAGTAAGTAGAGTTCTGTTGGTTTGTAATTGTTTTCTCTAATTCTTTTTTATCATCCTTATACTTGCTCGGACACTTCAATAAAATATCCTTACATTCAAAATGATCGCCCTTCATTGATCCTTTCATTACAATGCGTTCGCTTTTTTCAAGATCCGCTGGTTTGCTGTTGTGAAAAACAACTTTTGTTTTTCCGCCAAGGCTGTCAACTGCATAAAAACTCAGGTAGTTGGGGTTATTTACCGCATCATACTCAATAGGCTCAGTCTTATCAAGTTTGGCAATAAGATGTACAAACGTACCCTGTTTTTGCTGTGCTGATTTGATGGTTTCGTACGTAGAGAAATCGCCGGCTGAAAAAACGATCAAGCCAACAATTAAAGCCGCAATGCCAACAAGAAAAATGATATGTGTTCTTTTCATGGTAATAAGTTCGGTACAAAGGTAACCCAAATCAGGTTTTTCTTTTCATTTTGTATAACTAATTGCTCATGTCTTCAGATGATTTGCATCAGTTCTGGTTTATCAACGGGCTAAGGTATAAATTTAACTATGCCACAACTCAAAACACGTAACCCATAACCCCAAACTCTATTATCTTTGCAGCGTTTTTAATTTTGGCAAAAATGCCAAACCTCTTTATTTAAATAAAAGTGATGACTGATCTCTCGAATTTTGATCCCAACTCAGTAGGTAATCCCGATAACAATATTTTTGGTTTGCCTTTTTCAGAAGAAGATGCACGGCTAATTATACTCCCTGTGCCATGGGAAGTTACCGTAAGCTACAATGCAGGCACAGCAAGGGCTCCGGATCATGTGTTTAATTCGAGCCTGCAGGTTGACCTTTTTGACCCCGATGTAAAGGATGGCTGGAAGCAGGGCTTTTTTATGCAGCCATGCGATAAGAAAGTGTTGATGAAAAGCGACTACCTGCGTAAGGAGGCCGAATTGCTGATCAATTATATATCTCATGCCGAAGTGGTGGCCGACAACAAATTCATGTGTAAATCGCTGAAAGAGATAAATGAGGGAAGCCTGTTTTTAAATAATTGGGTTTTTGACCGCACAAAGGCATTGCTGGATGCAGGAAAACTGGTTGGTTTACTGGGCGGCGACCATAGTACACCGCTGGGTTTTTTTAAGGCCATTGCCGAAAAGCATGGTGAATTCGGCATTTTACAGATAGATGCACACTGCGATTTGCGCAAAGCTTATGAAGGTTTCAAATATTCTCATGCATCCATCATGTACAATGCATTGGAAGAAATTCCGCAGCTAACTAAACTGGTACAGGTTGGTATTAGGGATTATTGCGAAGACGAAGTTGATTATATTAATGCCAGCAACAGCAGGGTGGTTACTTATTTTGATAAAGAGATAAAAGAGCGCCAGTACGAAGGGCAAGCCTGGAAACAGATTGTAGATGAAATTATTAACCATCTACCCGAAAAAGTCTACATAAGCTTCGATATTGACGGGCTTGATCCAAAACTATGTCCACACACCGGAACCCCCGTGCAGGGCGGGTTTGAGGCAGAGCAGGTGTTTTATATTTTTAAGCGGCTGATAGCAAGCGGCCGCAAATTTGTCGGGTTCGATCTGAATGAAGTGGGCGTAAGCCATGATGAATGGGATGAGAATGTGGGTGCCAGGTGCCTGTTTAAATTGTGTAATTTATTGGTTGCAGCAAATCCTGTAACATGAAGTACAGCTTTACCTTAAAAGACAATAATCAAAAAGCCTTCAGACTGTTTACCTGGTTTTTGTTTTTTCTGCACATTGCTGCCGCCATGTTTACTTTAAATACTGATGATATTAAAGTAAGGCTGAACACCGGTATACTGCTTGGTTTTTATGCTATAATCAGTATTGTATATTATTTCTACAGAAAAAATGCTAA
>JBKJLT010000346.1:0-2752 GCA_046596765.1 Ferruginibacter sp.
TATCATTTCGCTTTTACCATCTAATAACAAGTGGGTTGGAAAAACCCCGAAGGCCGTACTTTTTCTTTTGCTCACTTTTCCAATATTATAATGCCTGCATATCAATTGAAAAGAATGGCAGATAAAAAAGACCTGTTTTTTTTGAACATATCCGGAGTTATTGTTCCAACGTTGTACCTTATCAAGCCAGGAGAAATATACTTTTTCCCATTCGTTGCCTTCTGTATCGAGCGGGCTGCCGGGGCCGCCGGTGGAAATATAGATGTCGTAACTGAGATCGGGAACCTGTTTTTCCAGGCGGACTTCAAATTCATCCCAGGTTAAATCAAGCTGGTTTGCTTCGCCAAACTGGTTAAGAATTTCACGGATACAACGCATGCCCTGGTTGGCATGTCCTTCGTACATATCAAGAATGGCAATGCGGATGGATTTTTTTTCGGTCCAGTTCATATACAAACATAACAATTTTTTAAAAGCAGATGTTTGGGACTGCCCCTATATTTTATTAACGTATTGTGGATTAAAAAGTTGCTCAATGTTTTTTTGTGGAAATAAAATGATATTGTTCTTTATAAAACATGACGAATCTCATTTTAAAATAATTTCATTTACTGCATCTTGTAGTTTGTAAAATACTTTCTTATGCAAATTGATAACAGGGAAACGATGCCTGCTCAAAAACTGTTTAATTATTGTGCAACATGTAAGCCTCTGCCGGGCTCAGCAGCCGAGCTGGAAGCATTTAAAAAAATACAGCAGGGATTTACAAACCAGTTTGAGCTTTTTTTTCCGGATAACCTGGCGCCCAAAACCATTGTGGTAATACCCAGCCTTTCGCTCGACCAGGAAGTACTTGCAAAAGTTGACGGTGCCCTGTATTACGAAGAAAGATTACTTTGTTTGCTGATGCTGTTACGTATGCCCAGGGCCAATGTGGTTTATGTTAGCAGCACAGCAATTGACCCTGTTATTGTTGATTATTATTTACACTTGTTACCCGGTATTACTGGATATCATGCCCGTGAAAGGTTAACGCTCATCAGTTGTTATGATACAGCGGCTTTACCACTTACCGAAAAAATTTTACTAAGGCCAAGACTGATTGAACGCATTAAAAAGGCTATTCCCCCTGGTAATGTTGCCCATATTGCCTGTTTTAATACAACATCATTGGAAAGAACTTTGTCGGTTCAGTTGGGTATTCCGATTTATGGTTGCGACCCGTCATTAATTTACCTTGGTACCAAAAGCGGCAGTCGCCGGGCATTTATGCAGGCTGGTGTATCTATACCAGCAGGTGCCGAAAATTTAACCTGTTTTGACGATATGGTGCATGCCCTTGCAGCATTAAAAGATATGCACCCGCATTTAAAAAAAGCGGTTATTAAATTAAATGAGGGTTTCTCAGGCGACGGGAATGCGATATTTACATATCCTGAAAATGTTTGTGGCAAAGAATTGCATTGCTGGTTACTTCATAACCTGCCTGCAGCACTTAAACCGGTTGCAAAGGATTTGAGTACAGATATGTTTATGGAAAAATTTGAACAGATGGAGGGTATTGCAGAGGCATTTGTAGAAGGTGATATAAAAACATCGCCATCGGTGCAATGCAGGATAAACCCAAGGGGAGAAGTGGATATTATTTCTACACACGATCAGGTACTGACTGGCGACAGCAATCAAATTTTTAGCGGTGCTCATTTTCCGGCAGCCAAAGCTTACCGTGCCGAAATTGCAGCCAAGGCAAGATTGATTGCTGCAGTGTTGAAAAAGGAGGGTGTGCTGGGAAGGTTCAGCATTGATTTTATTTCGGTAAAAGAGAATGAATCATGGAAACATTATGCTATTGAAATAAACCTGCGCAAAGGCGGAACCACGCACCCATTTTTAATGCTACAGTTTTTAACCGATGGCAGCTACGATGAAACAACCGGCGTTTTTGAAACTGCCGGCGGAAAGCAACTTTATTATTATGCATCGGACAATGTACAGAGCAATACCTACAAAGGACTAACTCCAAAAGACCTGATTGATATTGCTATGTTTCATGGCCTGCATTTTGATGGCGCTACGCAAAAGGGTGTAATGTTTCACATGATAGGAGCATTATCGCAGTTTGGGAAGATGGGGATGGTATGTATTGGTGCATCGCAGGAAGAAGCTTATTCTTTTTATACAAAAACAATTGCTGTACTGGATGCTGAAACAGTGTTATAAGGAACTGAAAATTCAAAAATTAAAATTCAAAAAGAAAGCAAATTCGCCAGCCAGCTTTTAAATTTTCACTTTTCACTTTTCTGTTTCTTTATCGCAATAAAATCACCGTTCCCTTCATTTCAATTACCGATCCGTTTTTATCAATCCCTTTTATCATCCACACGTAAGTGCCCGATGAAGCCGGTTTCCCTTTTAAAGTTCCATCCCAGCCCTGCATCCATTGCCTGGTTTCAAACATCAACGTGCCGTAGCGGTTAAATACACGGAAGTAATCTGTACTTCTGATGCCTACAGGTGTAGGAAAGAAAATATCATTCAACCCATCGCCATTGGGCGTAAATGCATTGGGCAAATAATAAGTTGGCCCTTCGTATACTTTTATAAATATGGTATCATCATCTGTGCAGCCAATGGCATCGGTAACACGTACATAAAAATAAGTGTCGTTTCGCAGTACTGCCAGTGGGTTTGCAATAAACGGATTGTTTAATGGTGTTGCAGGGCTCCAAACAAAACCTACTGCATTTCTGCC
>JBKJLT010000518.1:0-5450 GCA_046596765.1 Ferruginibacter sp.
TGGTGAACCACCTATTACACCTAACAATTGGCTCTCGCCTGAACAAATTGTTATTGGCCCTGGTGGGTTAATTGATTGACTGAATATGTCGGAATAAAAAATAAGTGAGATAATTACACAAAATATTGATCTCATAATGTCCGGTTTAGTTAGCAGGTTATTCTTCAAGCAAAGTTTTTAGTCTCTGAATGGTTTAAAACAATGTGTATTAAAAATTAGAAAGTGCTGGGCGGCTTCCCATAAATTAAGGATAGTAGCAATATACTAAATATAAGGGAATTAAAATATTTTAAAACGTATTTTCCAGAAAAACAACTGGCTTAAGTGTTTGGTGGCCCGATAGCTATCGGGATTCCCCCTGCAATCTTTAAATTAAAACGAATTGTCGATGATATCCCCAGTGTCTAAAAGCTCCCGCAGTTTTAAACCGCCATTTGCTATAGCAGTGAACTAATAAAGCAACAATTTAAAACCGCCATTGCAACAAATTGAACATCATTAATTTACCCCAAGATGCTGAGCATTACTCCCCAAACAATCGGGGCAGATTTAAAAGTCACAATTGATTGCATGATGATTTTGTTATAAAATATATTTTATAGATGGGAACACTTGCGCCAGTGTGGGCCAGTATGGTTTTAAGTTCGCTGCCAGATAGCAACAAAAAAAGTCAGATTTATTTTCAAATAAATCTGGCTGTTAAAATAATTCGACTTTCAATAATTTTTTGGGGGAGAAGGATTAGCTTCTATACCACTTTCAGTTAGTGTAAATGCACTTACTGTTAGCACCACTAAGCCTGAGGATTATAATCGGTTAAATATATTTTATACCCGATATTATTGCCATATTTTTGAGGAGCAAAAACTACATGTGTAGCGCCGGGAACAGTATTCAGTTTTGTTTGAATTTGATTAACATCGCCGGTACCCAGTAATACGTTTCCAAAATAAGTTCCATTACCGTACGGCAAAGCGCCGGGCCTCCCTTTCTTTAATTTAATGTTTGGGAGAGAGTCAAATTGTTTTGTCCCAGCACCTTTTATACTCCAGCCATGCAGGGTTAAAGTATCATTCGTGCCAAAAACAAATGAAAAAACCAGCTTGGCATTGGGCAATGCTAAAAACGTTGCCCTTGTAATCCATAATGTATCCAAAAGGCCGCTGGTAAGTAATGCAGTTGTTACCTCTGATTTAGCACCCGATATTTCAGTGCTGCCATCCAATTTGTTTTTATCTGTGTTTGCCTCATTACAGGAAACCGTTGCAATAACAACCGTAAAAAAAAACAACGTGTAGTTCCTTAAAAAAAAAGACTTCAGCATAATGTTAAGTTTCGGAATTAAAGAAAATGAAATTTATTTTTGGCTATTAATTAGAAAGATAATGTGTAATTTTCGTATCTCATAGCTATATTTAATAAATAGTGTTCTTATTTTACAGGCACCTGGTTTTATAATAATTAAATAATGGGCAAATACCTGCTTTTGGCGCTTGACTGGTCTGAGATATGGGCATTGCTGATACCGCTGTCGGTTTTATTTATTCACCGCAGGCAGCCCACCATCTTAAAACCGGTAATAACCTACCTGTGGATAGCTTTGGTTTTAAATATTGCTATAGATTTCATCATGGCGTTAAATGTTTATCGTGTAAACGTGCCGGGCTGGATGCAGAGTAACAATCCTTTGTATAACATACTTGCGCTAATCAGGTTTGCCTGTTTCAGCATATTTTTTATTAAACTGCCGCAGGGCTCATTTCCACTGGTTAAAAAAATATTGGTTGTTATATCGGTGATATTTATCATTATTAATTTTGGCTTTTTCGAGCATTTTTTTAACCCCGATACGCTGAGTGGTAATTTACTGGCAACAGAAGCTTATCTGTTATTAATTTACTGTATGCTGTATTATTTATCAGAACTTCGTAACGATGACAGTTCAATTTTTACCGGGCCTGATTTCTGGATAGTAACCGGGCTTGGAATTTATGTAGTAACAAATTTTTTTGTTTTTTTATTTTACCTTCCCATGCTACATGTAAATCCCGGGCTGTCTGTTACCATGTGGAATGTGCATAATATTGCTTTTATTATTTTTTGTCTTTTTATAACCAAAGCACTTTATGGTCCTTTTAGATATAAGTATACAGTCTAGGGTTATCATCGGTATCTCTGCCATGGTACTGCTGTTTAGCAGTTTCCTGGTAGCATTTATATCCTATCAACGAAAAAAACTTAAATATCACAGAGACCTGCAGGCTTTACATGAAAAGCAGCAGCAGGCACTTGTAGAACAAAATACGTTGCTTGAGCAGCGGGTCATTCAAAGAACCTCAGCTTTACAGGAACAAAAAGAAGCATTGGAAAAAGTACTCGCAGAACTTAAATCGAGCCAGCTGCTGTTAGTACAAAAAGAAAAAATGGCCTCTTTGGGAGAGCTTACGGCAGGTATAGCACACGAGATTCAGAACCCGCTGAATTTTGTAAATAATTTTACAGAAATAAATACTGAGCTGTTAGCAGAAGTGGCAGAAATATTCGAAAGCGGGCAATTACCTGAAGGTTTAAAACAGGATATTGAACCATTGCTTAAAGACTTAAAAGAAAACCTGCAAAAAATACTCCAACACGGAAAACGGGCAGATAGTATTGTAAAAAATATGCTGCTACATTCAAGAAAGCAAGGGGGGGAGATGGAACTTACAGATATTAATGCACTGGCACATGAATATTTATTGTTGAGCTACCAGGGTTACCGGGCAAAGAATAAATCATTTAACTGTGCCATAGAAACATCTTTCGATAAAAGCATTGGAAGCATAAATATTGTGCCGGGAGATATTGGGCGTGTCCTTATAAATCTTTTCAATAATTCATTTTATTCTGTCAATGAAAAAAAGAAAACGGGAGGAGATCATTATGAACCCCGGGTTACACTAACTACAAAAAGAACTGGCACCAAAGCAATGCTTATCGTCAGGGATAATGGCGTGGGTATATCGCAAAAATTTGTAGATAAGATATACCAGCCTTTTTTTACTACCAAGCCAACCGGAGAAGGTACGGGACTTGGTTTATCCATGAGTTATGATATTATTAAAGCCCACCAGGGCGACCTGAAAGTTACCTCAAATGAAGGCGAGTTTGCAGAATTTGTTATTGAACTTAATTGCTAAATATGCGCTCCGCCAGGCTATTGTGTCTCCTATTTTCCGTCTTTCAAATATGTCTTTATTCTCTTATTATAACCCCGCCTTTTATAACCAGTTTAATCTTCCTGATATTTTTTATGTCAACAGAAGGATCTCCTTCTACTGCAATAATATCGGCCAGTAAACCGGCTTTAATGCTGCCGATTGTATCGCCATAACCAAATACCATTGCATTTACACCCGTAGCGGAACGCAATACATCAATAGGTTTCATACCATAGTCCACCATCATTTCCATTTCCCTTGCATTGTCGCCATGTGTATACACGCCCACATCGCCGCCCATGCAAATGGTAACACCTGCATCCAGCGCCAGGCTAAATGTTTTGCGCTTATTGATGATACGGTCCGGTTCGGTATCAATACCTTTTTTCCAGCCACGGTATTGCAACACCGCATCGCCTGCTGCCAGGGTGGGGCATAGGGCCACGCCTTTTTCCTTCATCAGCCTGAATATTGCTGCAGTACCATTGTCTCCATGCTCAATTGTACTTACACCCGCCATGATAGCTCTACGCATACCTTCTGCTGTGCTGGCATGGGCCACTGTTTTTCTGCCACTGCTGCCGGCAATATCTACCATCCCTTTTATTTCAGCCTCAGTAAATGTGGGTACGGCTTCCTTGTTTATTCCGTACCTGTAATCGGCATATAGTTTTATAAAATCGGCTCCTTTGCCAATTTGTGTTCGTACTGCATGGGCAATACTTTCCATACCGCTTACTTCTTCGGCGCCTTTAATTAATTCAACATCGGCGTTATCAGCATTGGGGCCATAAGTTCCTTTAGCTACAATGGCCCTGGTGGCAATAATCATGCGTGGGCCTGGTATCACCCCTTTTTCAATGGCTGTTTTCAGCCCGGCATCATCATACATGGCTCCCTCTGTTCCAAGGTCTCTTACCGTAGTAAAGCCAGCCATCAGCGTAGCTTTAGCATGGTTTACCGCACGGGCTGTTCTTTCGGCACGGCTTTCTTTCAATACCTGGTCATCCCATGCGGTTTCATTGTACGGATGCAGAAATAGATGTGCATGTCCTTCAATTAATCCGGGTAATACTGTTGCATTTTTAAGTTCAATTATCTTGGTACCGGCAGGTAGTTTAAATTGCAGGGGTCCTGCCGCTTCAATAGTATCATTCTTTATCAATACTACCCAGCCGGTATGCATATTCACTCCATCAAAAACACGGTCTGGTTTCAGCAGGATATATTTATCGTTTTGAGCAACCATACTGCCTGCAACAAAACATAAAACAAGCAGCAAATAAATTTTCTTTTTCATAAATGGAAGTTAATAGAAAAAAACGAAAGCAATAGTAAAGGATTACCAGCCTGGTTCATGTTACAACTGCGAACAACAGGTGTTTGAGTATATAGCAGGCTGGCTCTGGAAATTATTATTAAAGCATTTACTGTTTTTCTTCGTCCGCATTGGTTTAAAGGTGTAGCACTGAAGTTATTGCAGGTCTTTTGCCAGATATGCGCTACTTGATTTTTGTAAATGCTACATTGCGTGCACGGGAAATACTTGCTTTCATTGTTGTAAATTTACCGGCTTTCTTTCTTTCAAAATAAACAGTACCACCTAAACCTTCAATAGTAAAACCATCTTTATAAACAGGTGTGAGCTCATAAAATTTGTAAGGATGCATATACAGCCATAGTTTATCATTTTCAACTACGATCTTCAAATCGGAAGCCGTTTCATTGGAATGATAAGTTGCCGCATATTGCTGCAGCAGAGAAGGAGTAAGATTCACCTTCTCCGCAGGCAAATAAATAAGGGTATCCCTGTCAGAGTTTACAAAGCGAATGCGGCCTGGCATATCAAACACTAATACATCCGCACCAAAGCGAAAGATATTTTGAGTGATTGCTGCCAACGGAAAATTATTCCCGTAGAGCTTCCCTTTTTCAAAGGATATCTTTAACCCCTCACCAGATTTTACTGCCCGGTAGGCACCTGCAAGCAGCGACAATTTTGCGGTATCCAATTTTAATTCAGCAGGCTTTACTGAAATACTTTTTGCAGGTAAAAAAATATCTTCCAACTGACTGAACGCATCATAGGAAGAGTCAAATTCAGCAGTATTACTGAGGCCTGCAATAGTAAGACCAACCTCCGGAAAATATTCCAGCGAAGCCCTGTAGCTTGCCGTGGCACCATTATGTCGGTAAACATCATAACCCTTTGCTTTTAGTATTCTTAATCCGGCGGCGTAAACATTTTTT
>JBKJLT010000589.1:0-16647 GCA_046596765.1 Ferruginibacter sp.
TATCAATAAGCATTGGAAAGAATTAATGCAGAACCTTAAAAAGCCCAACCTGCATGATGCTGAAAAACGCAACAGCATACGCTTAATGCAGAACATTGAGTTACCAGAAGCATATCATGGCGAAATAATGGATATTTGTTTTACCTACCTGGAATCACCCAAAGAATCGCTTGCTGTAAAAGTCTTTTCAATGAGTGTATTGGGAAATCTCACAAAATATTATCCCGAAATAAAAACAGAATTAAAATTAATAATTGAAGACCAACTTCCAAATCAGTCTGCCGGATTTAAAAGCCGGGCAAAGCTTGTTTTAAAACAACTGGAAAAATTATAAGTTTCTTTTTTTTAGTACAGATACATCCGATCCTTCTGCCACAAAAACTGAATTTGGTTTCATTTGGTTCAGGTTTGAAAACGAATTGCCATACAGCGACTTAAAATTACAATCAATCAAATAATGCTTTACCGGAAATATTTTCCAGGCAGGGTGCTGCACATTGTATTCAAAAGTTGTTGCAGCATTATATTTAGAGTAGCCCCAATAATGTTCGGCAATAAATTCTTCCTCACTACCTGTAATCATTGCCTGCGAAGGCTTTTCAACAGATGCTTCAATACGGTTCCATTTATTTTTATGTTTCCACTGATAACTTAAAATAAGTTCAGTTTCAGTTTCTGTTGTTACATGTTTCATTCTTTTTGTGTCATATTTTTCATGATACACCGTGTTTGCAATAAAACTGATGGCTGGTTTTGGAACAATCTCTTTTATAAAAACCGTTCCCCGTTTCCATGTACCGTTATCATTAAACCGTACATAAAAACGCAGGTTCACTTCTTCAAAATTTACATGAAAAGGAATCTTTAAACCAAGTACCCTTGTGTTCATAAACATAAACCCAACAAGACTTACATAAGCATTACCATTAAATAAATCCAGTTCGGTTTTGTTGGGAAGATATGGTTTAAGCACCGCAGGATCAACAATATAATTTGCCATGATCAGGTTCTTCCAGGTTGCATTTAAAAATGTTGAAGCCATGTATATTGTTTTACTTTTTCTGTTCCCGGTAAAATTCTTTAAAAATGAGGCGCAAGTTCTGATCGTAAGTAAAATAATTATACAGCCAGTTACTAAAAACAAAAAACCGGTTTTTTACGCCCAGTATCAACATCAGGTGCAGCCCCATCCAAATCATCCAGGCAAAAAAACCACCGAAATGCAGTTTAGGTTTTGGCATATCCACTACGGCCAGGTTACGGCCAACGGTTGCCATACTGCCTTTATCGTTGTAAACAAATTCCTCCCAAAGCGCATCAGCACTTTTCATTTCCTGGCGGCGTAAATTATTTATCAGCATATCTGCCTGTTGCATGGCTACCGGCGCTACCTGCGGATGTCCGTTTGGCCAGGCCGGTTCTTCCATAAAAGCTACATCCCCTATTGCATAAATATCTTCAAAACCATTTACCAGGCAGTGCCTGTTTACTTTTATCCGGTTTCCCTTTGCAATCAAATCTGCATTAATTCCTTCGGGTACATTTCCTTTAATCCCAGCCGCCCAAATTACCATGTCAGTTTCAATAGTATCGCCGTTTTGCAGTTCTACAGTTTTGCCATCATAGTTTTTTAGCAATGAGTTTGTTAAAACTGTTACCCCTAATTTTTCCAAATACTTTCTGGATTCCGCACTTGATTTTTCGCTCATGGCAGCCAGTGTTTTACCAGTGCCTTCAAGCAGATAAATTTTCATTGTAGAGAAATCAAGCTCAGGATAATCTTTAGGTAACACAAAGCGCTTCATATCTGCAATAGCACCACTCAACTCCACTCCTGTTGGGCCTGCACCTGCAACTACTATGGTCATTAGGCGTTGCAATTCAATTTCAGATTTTACATTCAATGCATCTTCAAAGTTATGCAGTAACCTATGGCGGAGTTGTAACGCCTCCACGGTACTTTTCATAGGAAATGCATTATCCATCAATTGCTGGTTGCCAAAAAAGTTTGTGTCCGCACCGGTAGCAATCACCAATAAATCATAATCAAAATCACCAATATCCGTTACTACTTTTTTATCTGTAGTAAGAATTTTCTGAACCTCCGCCATTCTGAAACGCACATTTTTACTCTTATGAAAAACTTTACGCAGCGGAAAAGAAATATTGCTGGCATCCAACCCGGCAGTAGCTACCTGGTAAAATAAGGGTTGAAATTGGTGGTAATTATAACGATCAATTAGCGTGACATCGAACCCGGGTTTATTACTGAGTTTGCGGGCCAGTCTTAAACCGCCAAATCCTCCTCCAATTATAATGAGTTTCATGTGCAGAATTTTAACTCCCTCCGCCCCGGCAGGAAAATTTGAAGTATGATGATTTATACAATTTTAACAATGCAAAGATACTAAAGTTTCAATAAATACTGAAAATTTAAAAATCAGGAAAAGGTTATAGGTGGTTTAGTAGAGCATCCTTACTTTAATAGTACCCTTTACTTTTTTCAATAACTCCGATGCATTTTTGCTCAGGTTCTTATTTACATCCAGCACCACGTAACCAATAGCATCGTTGGTTTTAAGATACTGCCCAAGGATATTGATCTTGTGTTTACTCAACTGCGTATTAATTTCAGATAACACACCAGGCACATTGTGATGGATATGTAGTATCCTGTGTGTGCCTTCCTGCGGCGGCAAAGCCAGTTCAGGGATGCTGTGAGAGCCGGTGCTGATGCCCTTTTCGAGATAATTAAATAATTTACTGCTTACATCATCGCCAATATTATGTTGTGCTTCCTGCGTGCTGCCACCAATATGTGGTGTAAGCAAAACATTACTTAATCCCTGTAGCGGAGATTCAAAATGATCACCATTCTTTTCAGGTTCTACAGGGAACACGTCAACCGCGGCACCAGCCAAATGCCCGTCCAGCAAAGCCAACCGCAAGGCGTCAAGGTCAACAACTTCTCCCCTTGCAAAATTAATTAAAATGCTGTTTTGTTTAAACTGCTTTAATATATTTTTGCTGATCAGATTTTTTGTACTGGCCAGTTCGGGCACATGCAGTGTAATAATATCAGATTTGCTTACTACGTCTTTAAGGCTTTTCCTGCTTTCGGCATTCCCCAATGGCAATTGTGTTTCCACATCATAAAAAATCACCTTCATGCCAATACTTTCGGCCAGCACACTAACCTGTTTGCCAATATTGCCATAACCAATTATACCAAGCGTTTTGCCACGTAATTCGTAACTGCCACTGGCTTCTTTAAGCCATATACCTTCGTGGGCTGCTTTGTTTTTGTCTATAATTTTCCTGATGAGCATGATTGAAGCACCAATCACCAGTTCTGCCACACTCCGGGTATTGCTGTAAGGAGCATTAAAAACAACAACACCGTTTTTTGTAGCAGCTTTTAAATCAACCTGGTTAACACCAATACAAAAACAACCAATGGCCTGCAGTTTGGTCGCTGTGTCTAATATTTTTTTTGTTATCTGTGTTTTACTGCGTATACCAAGCAAGTGTACATCTTTAATAGCATGTATCATTTCTGCCTCGCTTAATGCTCCATTTATCTTTTTAACATTAGTATATCCCGATGCATTGAAATGTTTCACTGCCACATCACTGATATTTTCTAAAAAAAGAATGTTTATCTTTTCCTTGGGATAACTGGTTATTTTTTTATCTGCCATGCTGATTACTGCTATTTTTGCACAAATATATTCTATCTGAAGCTTAAAAATTTACAATGGTATTACCGGGAATGAAGTTTTACAGGCAATCGTTGCTCTTATTAATAGCCCTGCCGGTATACTTATTTTTTAACAGCGGTTGTAATTCATCTCCTTCCTCAAAAAAGAAAATTACTGAAGATAGCATCGCAATAATAAAACTCCCTGCACCTGAAAAAATTTCAGCCAGCGAGACAGATCGGATTAAAAATGCATGCCAGGCCTGGTACGATACAGTTTTATCACTTAAAGGTTTTAATGGCGGAATGATTGTTGCCAAAGATGGAAATATTATTTTTGAAAAATACAGTGGCACCGGGCATTTGCCGGGAAAAGATGTCATTACAGATAGTACTCCAATGCACATTGCATCTATTACAAAAACATTTACGGCCATGGCAGTTTTAAAATTATGGCAGGATGGCAAAATAAATATCGATGATGACTTTAGTAAATATTTTCCAGCATTTACATACCCCGGTTTAACCATACGGTGCCTGTTAAACCACCGCAGCGGTCTGCCCAATTATAATTATTTTATGGAAAACCTTGGGTGGGATAAAACACGCTTTGTAAAAAATGAAGATGTACTGGATTATTTAATTACCCGAAAAGCTGATTTGACTGACATTACTCCGCCGGGTATGCATTTTTCTTACTGTAACAGCAATTATGCATTGCTGGCATTATTAATTGAAAAAATTTCGGGTTTAAAATATGCCGACTACCTGAACCGAAATTTTTTTTTACCGCTTCAGATGAAACACACGTATGTTTTCAGCCTGGCAGATACGCTTACAGCGATACCCAGTTACAATTGGAGAGGCCTGCCGGAAGTATTTAATTTTTTAGACCTGGTTTATGGCGATAAAAATATTTATACAACGCCCCGTGATCTGCTTATATGGGACAGGGCTTTATCTTCTGATTTAATTTTTAAAGCAGAAACACTCACCCAGGCTTATGCACCATACAGTAATGAAAAGCCCGGTATGCGCAATTACGGGCTTGGCTGGCGCATGAACATTTTTACTGACGGGAATAAGATTATTTACCACAATGGATGGTGGCACGGCAGCAATGCCACTTTTATACGTTTGCTTAAAGAAAACGCAACCATCATTTTAATTGGCAATAAGTTTACCAGGGCGGTTTATCATGCCAAAGTACTTACGTCTATTTTTGGAGATTATTACCTGCCGGTTGAGGAAGAGGAGAACTATTCAGCAAAAGATTCTGCAAAACTATCAGCACCTGTATTAAATTCGGATACCACACAAATGCACAATTTAAAAAAAGCAAAAAAGGGTTCAAAAGATAGTATCAATTAAAAACGAAATCCAGATTTAAAAAGTCTACTTTTTTGCAGGTTATGCAGGTTTTTACACACAATGTGCAATATTTTTATAAGCAACTTGCTGTTTTATGCACTTAAATGGCTAATTTGTCGCCAATAACTAACGAATGCTAAAAAGAGAAAGACAGGCGTACATTGTACACCAGGTAAATCTGCATAATAAAGTATTGTCTAATACTTTAAGCTCCCAAATAGATGTTTCGGAAGACACCATTCGCCGTGACCTGCAGGAACTGGATGGAAAAGGAAAATTGGTAAAAGTTCATGGTGGCGCTTTATCTCATGCATTCAACGATATCACTTATCCTTCAAAAAAAATCTATTCTCAGGACAATAAAAGAATAATTGGAGAAAAAGCCGCAGGACTTATTAAGGATGGTATGTTTGTATTAACCGGAGGCGGTACTACTATTATTGAAATGGCAAGATCCATACCGGTAGATTTATCGGCAACATTCATCTCTGGCAGTATTCCGGCAATAGTCGAATATATGCATCACCCGCTTATTGATGTTATTGTAATTGGAGATAAATTATCTAAAAATTCAAAAATAACCTTGGGTCCCGATGCAATCGCCAGGATAAAAATGCTTAACCCCGACCTATGTATACTTGGTATCAATGCTATAGATTTGCAGAACGGAATTACTGACAGCGACTGGGATGTAGTTCAGTTAAAAAAAACTATGATAGAAGCGTCGCAAAAAGTTGTTTGTCTTACCATTTCCGAAAAAATAAATACCATGCAACCGATAAGGGTTTGTGACCTGGCTAAGATAGACATGCTGATAACCGAATTACCCAATGATGCCCCCCTGTTGCAACCCTATGTGGCTGCAGGAATAACCGTACTATAACCATGACATAAAAAATTATTAATTAAATATTTTTAAACAACCAAAACACGACTATATGAGAAAATTTGCTAACAGAATTATTGCGTTGCTGTTTTTCTTTGTTCCCTTATCTACCAGTGCACAGGTTACAGGTGTTGTTATCGGCGATGATGACAATGCTCCCCTCCGGGATGTAACAGTTTCGGTAAAGGGAACAAAAACAGCCTCTAAAACCAACCAGGCCGGGTATTATTCTATACAGGCATTAAAGGGCCAGGTACTCGTATTTACATTTGTGGATTATGCCCGCCAGGAAATTACATTGGCTAATGATAATAAAATAAATGTAAGATTGGTACAGGCACAAAAACAAATGGGTGAAGTAGTAGTAACTGCTTATGGAGTTAAAAAAAGCAAACGGGAACTGGGCTACACGGCACAGGAAGTTAAAGGGGAAGATATTGCCCAGACACAGAGAGATAACTGGATAAACGCTTTAGCTGGTCGTGTTGCGGGTGCAAATATTACACCTACTTCCGGTACACCGGGGGCCTCTACATCGATTGTATTGCGTGGCGCTGTTTCCATTGGAAATAATAACAGCCCCCTATTTGTAGTAGATGGTGTACCTTTTGACAACCAGACGATGAACCAGGAAAACCTGGCCAGCGGCAGCCTTGCGGTAAATTCATTTGGAAACCGAAATTCGGATTATGGTAACCGTGCAATGGACATTAACCCTGAAGACATCGAAAGCGTTACCATATTAAAAGGACCCGAGGCTACTGCCCTCTATGGATCTGATGGAGCCTCCGGTGCAATCGTGATCACAACCAAAAAAGGAAAATCGGGCAAAGCAACGGTGAGATACGGCAACTCGTTCCGCTGGGAAAATGTGTACCGTTTCCCTGAGATACAAACCACTTATGGCAGGGGTTCTGCGGGCATCTCTGATCCTAATGCGGTTACCAATCCATTTGGCAGTGGTAATGTATATACCTATTTTGGCCCTAAATACGCAGCGTCAACTAAACTGTATGATAATATCAAAAATTTCTTTCGTACAGGTTTTTCTCAGAGACATACAGTAGATGTTGATGGTGGAACTGATGTTACCACTTATAGGTTATCAGGCAGTTATTTTGATCAGGCGGGCATTATTCCAAATACCGGGTATGAAAAATTAACCATCAGTATAAACGGAACTGCCAAGATTTCTAAGAAATTCAGTATCACTTCAGGCATTACCTATTCAAATTCTACTACCGACAAGGCATCCAAAGGAGCAGGCGGATATTTATTGAACCTCTTAAATTTCCCAAGCGACCTCGATGTACGTGACTATCAAAACCCCGATGGTACCCGCAAATTATACCGCTCAAATTCAAGTACATTAACTTCTGAATTTGATAACCCGTTATGGGATGTAAACAAAAATCCATCTCAGGATAAGACCAATCGCCTGGCTGTTACAGTAACATTAAATGCAGATCCCTTTAAATGGCTAAATCTGAGTGCTACCACAGGCTTTGATGTGTACAGCCAGACAGGCGATTTTCTCATGCACCCGCAAAGCCGCTTTGGGTTTACAGCAAATGGATTTTATACCGTATATGAGCAAAATACAAAAAATACAAGTAATGTATTCAAAGGAACGCTGAAGCGGAAATTCGGTAAATTCTCCAATTCATTAACTCTTGGGTTTACAAACGATGATAATAAAACAAGGATAGATGCCCAACGCGGGGAACGGTTTTACGAGGTAAATTTTAAATCATTAAATAATACAGACCCATTAAGCCTGTTTGCAAAAACAACCATCCTGAATACGCGGAAAATAAGGTTCTTCGGAAACTATTCTATTGGGTACAATAATTTAGTATATGCATCTGTAGCCGGAAGCCGTGAAGGTACAAGTACATTTTTAAGCCGTGAAGTAGAGAAAGATCCATATTACAATTTTGGATCGGCTTCATTAAGTTTCGTCTTCGGTGATCTTAAAATATTTGATAAAGTACCCTGGTTTAGTTATGGAAAAGCAAGGATAAGTTTTGGAACAACTGGTAAAGGCCTGTACCAGCCATACCTGATAGACAGGCTTTTTGCACAGGCAACTACTACAGGTGGCGGATTTGCAAATGGTGTTTTTGGAAATAATTTTGGGCTGGAACCTGAACGCACAGAGAATTTTGAATTTGGTGGCGAATTAAAATTCCTTAACAACAGGATAGCCATTGATATTACACGCTATTCATTAAAAAGTAAAGGACAGATCATTGCAAACCGTGTTAGTTATGGTACCGGTTTTGTGCTTAAATACCTGAATGGCGGGCTGGTTGAAAATAAAGGGATTGAAGCTGTGATCACCGGCCAGGTAATAAAATCAAAAAAACTAAACTGGGATGTAACTGTAAACTTCGACAGGAACCGGGGGAAAGTGATTCGCCTGCCGGCTGACCTGCCTACTTATTATGATAGTGATACCTGGGTATTTGGTAACCTCCGCAGCCAGGTATATCCGGGCTCATCAATAAGTAACCTGGCTGCCACACCCATTGTCAGGAATACGGCCGGACAGATAATCATCAACCCCCTTTCGGGCCTTCCTTCCATTAACGCACAGGGCGATTTTGTACCAGTTGGTGACAGGCAACCTGATTTTAAGTTCGGATTTATAAATACTTTTTTGTATAAAAATTTTACATTGAGTTTCAATCTTGATTTCAGGAAAGGCGGAGATGTGTGGAACGGCAATGAATATTATTTATACATAACCGGCCTCAGCAAACGTACATTAGACAGGGAAACACCGGTTGTTATCAGCGGCGTACTGAATGATGGTTTGCAAAATACATCCAATCCAACCCCAAACACCATCACCATCTATCCTTACTACAGAAGTGATTATTTTACTGCAGGAAATGTTTCGGAAGCAGATTTTGTAGAAACGGTGAACTGGGTGAGATTAAGGGATGCTACACTTACTTATAGTTTTCCAAAAAAACTTTTAAAACGCCAAAAAATTGTAAGTAATGCTTCTGTGTTTGTTACAGGTACTGATCTGTTCATGATTACTAATTACACAGGTGCCGACCCCAGTGTAAACACAAACACAGCCTTTTCGAGGGGTTTTGGGGGTTCTGGTTTAGATTATGGTGCTATATCTACTCCAAGAGGGATAAACGTGGGTTGTAAAGTTCAGTTTTAAAAAAATTAATATAATTATTATGAAAAAAAATCTTTTAGTTACAGGAATAATGGTGCTGGTGGTTTTGCTGGCAACTACCGGCTGCAAAAAATACCTGGATATCAATAGTGACCCCGATACACCCCAAAAACCGGATGCATCCTCTGTATTTCCTGCCATGTTGGGTGCTATCCCCAGGGGCTTGCAGTTTGATGCCCGTTATGCCAGTAAATACGTGCAGAACTTTGGTGCCAATACTGCGGGCAATGTAAATAATATGGAACGCCATGGTTACAATTCGGGCAGTGATGTAAATGGAGATATTTGGCGTCAGTGTTATTTTGGCCTGGGAGCAAACCTTGATTTTATTATTAAAAGCGGCGGCGAAAAAGGCCAGTGGGATTATGTTGGTGCAGCACAGGTACTAAAAGCAATGATGTTTCAGTACGCTACAGATTATCATGGCGAAATAATATTTAAAGAAGCTTTTGCTGAAAACAAGGCATTCTTTAAATACGATGATCAGGAAGTGATCTATGCTGGTATCGACTCTATTTTACGTTTAGCAATCAATAATTTAACCCGTACAGATATCGAGGTAACTTCTACCCGTTTAGCAAAAGGCGATTATGTGTATAATGGTAACAATACTAAATGGATAAGATTTGCATGGGGATTAATGGCACGAAATGCACATCGCATTACCAATAAAACTATTTACAATGCCGATTCGGTTATTGCATTTTGCAACAGGTCAATGGTAGATATTAATGATGATTTTTTAATTCCATTTGATGCTGCAAAAAATGATGACGCCAATTTCTTTGGTATCTTCCGCGATAACCTAACCCTTTTCAGGCAAAGTGATTTTATTGTAAAGCTGCTTGACGGCACTATACTTACTTCAGTTGCCGGGAATATACCACCTACAAGTGCAACTGCCTTTAACCGTGACCCCCGCATGAAACACATGCTTACCTGTAGTGAGGATACTACAAACGGTAATGGTGGTTTTAGAGGAGTAGCAGCCGGTGTTGGTGATCCAAATTCTACTGCATTAACAGGGCTTACCCAATCTTATCCTGTTGGTTCAGCCAACTGGATAAATGCCCGTAAAAGAGTGCCATTGGTATGGTTAGATAGTTCTTACCAGATCGCAGCCGGATCCGTTAACCCTTCTGCATCCGTGTTTAATCCATTATTTAAACGCTACCTGTTTGCAAATAATGCAGTATTGCCAATTATGACAGCCAGTGAAATACAGTTTATTAAGGCTGAAGCAGCATTCCGCAAAGGCGACCCCCAAACTGCACTTACCGCATACACCCGCGGAATTGATCTTCATTTCGATTTTATTAACAGGACAGTTTTTCCAAGATCAAACACGCCCCTTTATAACGGTGCGCCCATCAGTAGTGCAGACAGGATGGCATACCTGAATGGGAATAATGTAAAAAGGTCAACTGCTACGCTCTCAATCACCGATATAATGATGCAAAAATATATTGCTTTATGGGGATGGGGTTTCTTTGAAACATTTGTAGATATCAGGCGTTACCATTGGATCAATGACCTTGACCCCGCAACAGGTTTACCGGTATATAAAACCATGGTTTTTCCGGTACCATTCTTTGCCGATAATTTAGGTAAACCGGTGTACAGGGTAAGGCCAAGGTTTAATAGTGAATATGTATGGAACCGGAATGAATTATTACGCATTGGCGCTTTAAACCTCGATTATCATACTTATGAACCCTGGTTCAGTAAACCCTGATTAAAAAAAAAATTAATTTTTTAATATTATGAAATATAAATTAATAATTACTATAACTTTTCTTACCGCCCTGGTTTTCAGCGGCTGTAAAAAAAATTCATTCTTCCTTACAGAGCGCACCAGCAGTGCAGGTTCAGCCCAGGTAAAACTCGGATATTTTTCTGCCTACACTGCATCGACCAATACGATCCTGTATATAAATGATAAACCCGTTAGCAATACCTTAACCGCACCCGTAGGTTTTCCGGGAGGCGGGTTTAATACAGGAGGAAGCAGTAACGGGGATTATTTATACGTTTCACCCGGCGTTACCAAAATACAGGGCTTTACCCCCGTACCGGCCACGGGAAACATAAGGTCAAAACTCTTTGAATTTACGGAGACTTTTGAAGCGGATAAATTCTATACTTTTTACATAACCGATACTGCGGCCAACACCCAAGGGTTTAGTGTTCCAGATGACAGGACAGCTCCGGACAGTGGCTTTGCCCGCCTTAAATTAGTAAACGCTATGCCAAATGTACCGGCAATTGACCTGTACAAAGGAGCAAATAACACAGTTGCAAGCCTGCTGATCAGCAATGTTGCATACAAAAGCAATTCTGCAACTTTCGATGTGGCACTGCCATCAGATTCATTCTTTATCAGGCCCGCAGGCGCTGCTGCAGCAACAGCGCCAATTGCACGAAGGGCCTTTTCGGGTAACCTTACCAGCAGGAGGATCTATTCACTGATAGCAAGAGGTTACAACGGATCAATAGTTACCAATCTTGCACCACAATTATCTGTAGTTATAAACCAATAAAAAATTGATTTATGAGAAATAAAATAAAAAACTTAATGAGAATTCCGCTGCTGCTTGTATTAGGTAGTATGTTATTTGTACAGTGCAACAAATCAGATTCAGTTGTAGCTACAGACAGTCTTGATGATATGCTTACAAAAAATACAGACCTTAGCATGTTCAAAGCTGCTATTACGCAGGCCAGGTTGGAAACATTTACCAAAGGGCCCGGGCCATTTACTATTTTTGCACCTACCAATGCAGCTTTTACCGCTGCAGGTATTACCCCGGCAACTTTAGCAGCTATGGATTCAATAACATTAACCGCCCTGGTCTTAAATCATTTCCAGATAAGTGCCCTGGGTTCTTTAACAGCCCGAACAAGCTTTGAAATACCCGAAGGACCCAATGCACCCATGACATCTATAGCGGGTTTTAGTAATTTTAGCTATCAGGATAAGGCTGCAAATAAGATTTTCGTAAGCGGCGCCATGGTTACTGAAAAAGATATAAAATGCAGCAATGGAATCATTCACAAGATCGACAGGATCTTATTCCCACCTGTATCCTCCGTTATGACCTTGCTGATGGCAAACCCTAATTATTCATTAATGGTGGAGGCCATCAACAAAGTTGGTTTACAAAGTACAACCTTTGCCCCGGCAGCGTCTTCGCCCATCACGGTATTTGCTTTGACTAATGCAATTATGACAGCAAACGGTTATGATGCGGTAACCATTGCTGCACTTGTTCCGGCAACTCCTGCCTACATCACATTGTCTAATATTTTAAAATACAACGTGGCGTTATCACGTAATTTTTCAACTGATATGAAAGCAGGCACTTTAAGAACTGCCTACGTTATAGGTGCCTCCACAAATACATTTGTTACCGTGTCTGTTAGTGGGGCGGGCAAATTTGTAAAAGGAACATCCAACCCCTCACCTTTCCAGGTTACAGGTTTGGATATTGCGGCAAGCAATGGGGTGATACAAGGCATTGCAGGTATGCTTAAACCATAGCGTTTATATTTTAAGGCATTAAAAAAGGGCACTGCATTTGGGTGCCCTTTATAATAATTAATTTATTCTATAATAATATTTCCGATGCCGGGGTTATGTTTCATTATTTTGTTTTTATGCACCGCAGTTCTTACTTCTGCACAATCTCCTGTTCCCGAAAAAATTGTTGCTGCGCTTGATTCGTTTTCTTTTATCAGGCCGCAGGAAAAAACTTACATACAAACCGACAGGAATGATTATATAGCGGGCGAAGCCATTTGGTTTAAAACCTATGCCCGCCTGGATGATAAGCCCACCATCCTAAGCAGGGTGATCTATGTTGAGCTCGTAAATGCATTGGGCGCAGTAATGGAAAAAAAAATGTATAGGCTGAAAGAAGGGATGGCAGATGGTGTTTTGGATATTAAGCGTGAATTACCCTCGGGTAATTATTACCTGCGTTGTTATACATTATGGATGTTGAATTTTCCTTCTTTTGTTACTGAGAAAAAAATCAGAATATTCAACTACATCAATCCCATGAAGGAACTCCGCAGAATATTAACCAAAACAACGGCAAATATTAATTTTTTTCCCGAAGGAGGTAATCTGGTAACCGGGTTAAAAAGTACACTTGCATTTAAAGCACTGGATGAGCATGGTAACCCGATAACTGTAAATGGTGATATTGTAAACGCAAAAAATGAAAAGGTCATCTCTTTCAAAAGTATCCATGATGGAATGGGAAGTTTTGAATTGCTGCCAAATGGTAATGATGTGTACAGGGCAATCATACAACTCCCGGATGGGAGTAATAAAACAGTAACATTACCTGTTGTAAAAGAAGAAGGGATAATTTTATCGGTAGATAACAGCAATCTCAATAAAGCATTTGTAAAAGTAGAAAGAAGTGAAAAAAATAAAGAAAAATACAATAACCTGCTGGTAGTTGCACAAATAAATTACAAGGTAGCATACATGGGTAAATTAAATATTGATGATGGCCTGGATGCTGTGGCTATCAACAAAAAAAACCTTCCACCCGGAATTATGCAGGTAACAGTACTAACAGAAGATGGCCGGCCACTTGCGGAAAGAATTGTGTTTGTAGCAAATCATACCATCAGCAATGCCTTACTGGAGGCCGGTTTGGTAAACCATGATAAAAGAAAAAAAAATATCATTACGCTTGATGCCCGTGAATTTACAAACCTGCAGGCTGCTGTTGCCGTAATCAATGCAAACAGCGAATCAGGAAAATATGCCCCTACCATTTTATCCTCCTTCCTCTTATCCTCCGATATAAAAGGCTATATAAATGACCCGGGATATTATTTTAAAGACAAAGAGCCCCTAACTCTGCAACACCTGGACCTGCTAATGATGATCAATGGCTGGCGCAGATTCAACCTCGAGGACATTATGGCAAGCAAATTTCCGGACCTGCACTATCCTTTTGAAACCAGCCTGAGCATTACCGGCAAAGTTTTGCAAAGCAACGGCAAATCTGTGTTGAAGGCTGGGAAAATAAACCTGATAATAAAAGGCGAAGACTCAACAAATATATTGGCTGAAGCTAAAACCAATGACGCTTCTGTGTTCGTTGTAGCTGATATAGAATTTCAAAAAGCGGCCACAATCCATTTCCAGGGCACCAATACCACTAAAACAGAGGCCGTGGTTGCAGTAACTATTGATTCAACATATTTTGATACCCTAGCCCGTGTCAAGATGAATACAGAAACTATTTTTGCTACAGTACAATCTTCGCCATACCTGCAACAGTTGCTGACAGACAAACAAAAAGCTGACAGTGCTTCAGGTAAAACTTTAAGTGAGGTTGTTGTGAGAACCAGGAAGCGTTCTAATATTGATTCATTGAATTCGGTTTATGCTACTGATATTTTTTTCAACAGCGACCAGACATTGGCCCTAAACCCAAACATAAATTATTATGATGTGTGGCAATTCCTGCGAATGAGTGTGCCTGGTATCATTATCAATCAAACTGACTCAGGCCTTGATGTAAAGTTTTCCCGTTATGAAGGCATCGACATGTTTTCCAGTGAAGGGAATGCTTCTATCCAGTTTTTTCTAAACGAGATCCCGGTCAGTATGCAATTGATCGAATCTATAGATCCATCTGATATTGCCATAGTAAAAATATTTAAAGGTGTCAGCGGGATCGCATTGGGTGCTGCAAGAGGTGCTATTGCTATTTATACTATAAAAGGAAAGACCGGGCGGGATTGGCGGAAAAAAGGCTTCGACTTTTTCAGGAGATCCGGTTATTCAGTAACAAGGGAATTTTATGAAATGGATTATTCCAGGATCAATCCTGAAAATACGAACCCGGATGTGAGGACTACCATTTACTGGAACCCCCGGGTAAAAATAAAAGATGGGAAAGCCATCATTGAATTTTACAATGATGATGTATGCAAAAAATTCAAAGTGGTAATGGAAGGCATGGATGCCAATGGTAAATTACTGCACGCAGAGAAAGAGATTCAATAACTTACGGGCTTATCCAAAAAACAAATAGGCCAATATAACAGAAGTAATTATTCCCACCAGGTCGGCAAGCAGCATGGCACCAATGGCATACCTTGTATTCTTAATACTTACAGAGCCAAAATAAACGGCAATCACATAAAAAGTGGTATCAGATGAACCTTGCAGTATGCATGCCAGCCGCCCCGCAAAAGAATCGGCACCAAATGTTTTCATGGTATCTATCATCATTCCCCTTGCCCCACTTCCGGTCATTGGCTTAATCAATGCAGTGGGTAATCCATCTACAAAACGGGTATCGGTACCCAAAGCCGCAAACATGGTTTTCATTCCGTTAATAATTACGTCGAACGTACCACTTGTGCGGAGCATACTTATTGCAACCAGCATTCCAACAATATAAGGAAGAATACGGATTGCTGTCTCAAATCCTCCTTTTGCACCCTCTACAAAAGCATCAAACACATCTATTTTTTTATACAAACCCCCAAGCACTATCAACAAAAATATGGCCAGTATAATTCCGTTACTTAATATGCCTGAAAAGGTTTGTGCATAAGAAGGTTCAAGCCGGGTAACATACAAAACCAATAAAGTTATAAGTGCTGTTATTCCCAATACCCAGGCCAATACAACAGGTTGAAACAGGTTTATTTTTTGTTTAAAGGAAACAATGAACATGGCAGCCATGGTGGCAGCAAAAGTGGCGATCATACAAGGTATAAAAATATCTGTAGGATTTTGTGCACCAAGTCCTGATCTGAAAGCTATGATGGTTACGGGTATAAGGGTAAGCCCCGATGCATGCAGGGCCAGGAACATGATCTGTGCGTTGGAAGCTACAGCTTTGTTTGGATTTAATTCCTGCAGGCTTTCCATGGCTTTTAAACCGAATGGTGTAGCGGCATTATCCAGGTTGAGTAAATTGGCAGAAAAGTTCATCATCATGTGGCCGGTTGCCGGGTGGCCCTTGGGAACATCAGGAAATATCTTTGAAAAAAATGGCCAGATGATCTTTGATAAAACCCTTACCCCGCCTGCTTTTTCTGCAATATTGAGAAAACCCATAAAAAGCGCAAGGATACCGATCAAAGGAAAAATAATATCCAGTACTGCATTCTTAGCTGTTTCAATTATACCGTCAACTTTACGCACCAGCTTTTTTTGTACCGAAACATAACTGTAGGTTTTAACAGCCGGGTTGGCGGCACTTAAAATATTAACCGAGTCATGCGCTAGGTTATCGGTTAAAATTACCGATGCTTTGTTAAGGGAGTCTGTTTTGTAATAGCCGTATTCTTTTAAAAAATCAGCATATTTAGGTGAAAGTTGTTGGTTAAGCGGCGAACCTATGCCATAGTAAAAAGTACTGTCATGTTTATCAGACGATTTACCAACTACCATCCGGGTAAATATCTTTTCATCGCCGCTGAACATCCTTATGCCTGCTACCA
>JBKJLT010000058.1:0-8861 GCA_046596765.1 Ferruginibacter sp.
TACTTATAATGGCAATACCAGTTTTACAGCCACTAACTCTGGAGGTATAAGTGTAAGTAATGGTTCGGCTTCAAACTTTAATGGCAATCTTACTGTAACCCGTACCGCAACAGGTACCACGCAATTTTTTAATGCAGGCGCAGCAATTACTGGTAACTTCTCCTATACCAACAATACTTCCGGGACATCAATTTTTGGTAATACAAGTGCAAGCATTGCCACTACTATTGGAGGAACAGTGAATATTGCAGCAAGCTATATCACCAATAGTGGTTTTGGTATTTACCGGCTGATTAACCAAACCACAGGAGGAACGATAAACATACAAAACACTTTAGGCTTTGATATCCAAAAAGACACACTGAAAGTAACTTCCTTTTCGGTAACCGGTTATACAGGGAATGCCTACGGTTATTTTTATAATAACTCTATCACCGGCAATGTAACAATAGCTGATGCTGCCACCTACAGTAGTGGTTATGCTACATATATATACAATAATATAATAACCGGTACAAGTAGCTTTACCAATAATGGAACCAATGTTTTATATGAAGCTGATTCACCAAATACAAGTAATAAATACATCGGTAATGTAACCTATACAAGAATTGGAAGTGGAACAATATCCATAGCTGCGGGCAGTATTAATGAAATAACGCAGAACCTCACGCTGAACTCAGCAAATGGAATTACTTTGGGTAAAATAAAATTCAATGGTGCTACCGATGGTATAATTGATCAATTGGGGTTACAACCAATTAGCATAAATGAACTTACCATGGAAAAGACGGGTTCCGGTAAAATAACACTGGTTGATTCAGTTACTGTTAACACCACAGCCACTTTTACAAGCGGCAATATTTACACAAGTGCCGGCAACAATCTTATTTTCCCGGATAATATAAGCCATACTGGTGCATCTGCCACCAGCCATGTAATAGGACCGGTTACTAAAATTGGTGATGATGTGTTTACCTTCCCCGTTGGCGGGCCTGTAACACTCAATACCGTAACCATGAGTGCACCGGTTGGTGCAACAAGTAAATTCAGGGCTGAATACAAAAATCAAAATCCAACAATTGATGGATATAATACCAATACCAAAGCCGGTTCGTTTGGCAGTGCTGCCATCAGCAATGCCGCTTATTGGGATGTTCAAAGGCTTGCAGGTGCTACTAATGTTACGCTTACATTTGGGTATAATACAAATCCCTATGAGCAATATCCAGTATTAGCCAATCTAAAAGTAGCACACTGGAACGGCACACAATGGGATGACCATGGCAATGGCGGCACTACCGGCACTGCTGCCAATGGAACTGTAGTAAACAGTGTACCTATTACAAGTTTTAGTCCTTTTACTATTGCAGGTGTTGTTGGCACGTATCTCTTCTCTTATGGTCAGCCAGGTCCCGGACCCGATGGTTCGCCAATCAAACTAAAAGGTGTTGGCGGCTGGCCCGGTTATTCTGTAAAACAATTACCGGGTGGTTCTTATACTACTGACAGTATTTTCCTGATACCCAACAGCAGCTCTACAACTTTCAGGTTAAAAGACTTGTACGGTGTAGAAAAAGATACTACCATTACTGCGCCAATTGCTCCAACTGTTTACATTACCGCCAATGGTAATGGAACCAAAAATTTTGTTGGCTGGAGGCATTTTGTTTACATGACGGATGCTAGCAATAATATTATGGGGGCTATTAAAGATAATGACCTTACGCTGGGTAATACTACCATGAACACTTATTTTTCAACTGCTAATGTAGCCACCTCACCCAATGGAAATCTTTATTTAAAACGCAGTTTTAAAATTACCACCCAGTTTGCTCCCGCCGGTACAAGAAGGGTAAGGTTTTATATTTTAAAAACAGAATTTAATAACCTGCAGGCAGCAGACCCTGCTTCATTCCCCAATGGCATCAACAGTCTTACTATTACAAAATATTCAGGGCCTCAGGAAGATAGTTTATTTAATCCCATACCCGGTGGTAACAGCAGCATCATTCCAAACAGCGATATCACGATTGTAGATTTAGGCACTATATATTCGCTCGATGTAGACGTAACCGGCTTTAGTGGATTTTATATTGGCGGCAACCAATCCAATTTAAGTTTGTGCGGCGGCAGTACCATTTCGGTCCCTTCAAATATTACCGGCTCTACCTATCAATGGCAGGTAGATAATGGCGGTGGCTATACCAACCTTACCAACACCGGTATTTACACTGGTGCCACTACCAATACATTAACGCTGACAAGCACACCCAGCAGTATATATGGTTACAAACTCAGGTGCCTGGTAAATGGCAGTTTATTCAGCCAGGTTTACACCATTAAGTTTACAGCCACCTGGCAGGGTACAGCAAATAATATTTGGAGTAATACAGCCAACTGGAGCTGTGGTATTTTGCCCGATGCAAACACCGATGTATTAATTACCAGTGGCAAACCCAACTATCCGCAATTAGGGTTTAATACTTCTATCCGTACATTAAATGCAAATCCAGGAACAACTGTAACTGTAATTACAGGATTTAATTTAACAATCATAAAATAATTTTTAATAAATACATTTTATGAAACAGTTATTCATACCCACCAATAAGGGCATTAAAGTGGTAATGGCTAAAAATATAATCAGGATAGAGGCTAACAGCAATTATTGCCGCGTTTATTTTGATAATGAACACCCATTAACAGTTGCCAAAGTATTGCATTGGTTTGAAGAAAAGTTATCGGGAGAAAGTTTTTACAGGATACACCATAAACATATTGTAAACGGTATTTTTATTTCAGAAATTTCTATCAATAGTAAATTGACATTGACAAATGGCGAGCAGTTGCAAATAAGCCGCCGCAAAAAAAATATAACTGTTGAGATTTGCCTGCCAAAATCATTAACAGCATAATTATTACTGAGCAAATAATTTCTGGTGCACTTGTATAAAAAGATGCTCCTGAGAAAATAATATGATGATGTAAACTTCATTAGGGCTGCATTTTATGATGACGGTGCAAACTCAAACGAAGGCCGTGCCTTGGTTTATCAGGGTTCGCCTGGAGGGTGGGGGCCAAAACAGGTGCTGCAGTTTGTGAAGCTTTAAAGTAATTTACACCAGCAGGCACTACCCCTTATCCCTTGAATGGGGTGATGTCGCCCTTTTTTATTCTTTGTCATCCCCTCCTAAGTTTTTATTTTTGCCACTTAATTACAGCTTATGGTTAATCTTAAATTGAGTGTGCTGGCCGAAACTTTGCAGGCTTCCGAAATTGTACGCCTGGGTGCTACTATTAAGGAAAAGATGAAGCAGGGTGCTAAAATTTACAATTATACCATTGGCGATTTTGATTCTGATATCTTTCCTATACCGGCTGAGCTTGAGGCAGAGATTGTTGATGCTTATAAAAAAGGGTTCACCACTTATCCTGCAGCAGAAGGTAATCTTGACCTGAGAGAAGCGGTTGTTTCTTTTATGTCGGCCAGATGTGGTTTACATTATGCAACCAGCGAAATTTTGATTGCTGCCGGTGGCCGGCCGCTTATTTATGCTTTGTACCGTTCTATTGTTGATAAAGGCGATAAAGTTATTTACCCTGCGCCAAGCTGGAACAATAATCACTATGTTCATTTTACCGAAGGGGAACATATTGTACTGGAGGCGGTGAAAGAAAATAATTTTATGATTACGGCTGCACAAATTGCGCCGCATATAAAAGGGGCAACCTTGCTTTCACTATGCTCTCCGTTAAACCCAACGGGCACTACGTTTGGTAAAGCAGAGTTAAGCGCTATTTGTAATCTGGTGATTGAAGAAAACAAAACCCGTGGCGAAGGCGAAAAGAAACTATACCTGATGTACGATCAGATTTACTGGACACTTACATTTGGCGACACGGTACATTATAACCCGGTTAGCCTAAACCCCGCAATGAAAGCATTTACCATTTTTATTGATGGTATCAGCAAAGCTTTTGCTGCCACCGGTGTACGTGTTGGCTGGGCATTGGGGCCGGCTGAAGTTATTGTAAAAATGCGGTCTATAAACAGTCATGTTGGTGCCTGGGCACCCATGGCTGAGCAAAAAGCCGTGGCTAATTACTTAGTTAAAACAGAAGCCATTGATAAATATTTTCTTCATTTTAAGGCAGAGGTTAATGAGCGTTTGCAAAATATTTTTGCTGGTCTACAACAAATGAAAGCTGCCGGTTTTAGTGTTGATGCAGTTGCACCCGAAGCCGCCATTTATCTTACCATACAAATAGATTATGCCGGTAAAAAAACTACCGAAGGAAAATTATTAGAAACACAGGCCGATGTTACTTCTTATATTTTAGATGAGGCACACCTGGCTGTTGTTCCTTTTTATGCATTTGGGGCAGACCGCAACAGCAGTTGGTACAGGTTAAGTGTTGGCACTTGCAAAAAAGAAGAGATAAGGGAAATGCTGGATGTGCTACAAACGGCTTTAGAAAAGTTGAGTTAATTCTGCGAAATAAAATTAATCATCCTGATAAGTCTTGGGACCACAATTAGTTCTTACAATTTAAAAAAACAAAACGCTTTAGTTCTCTCTGGCGGAAAAGTTTTCGAAGCAGGAGTGGTTTATTGCTAACCTTATATTTATTCAAGTCAATAATTTCGTGGGCGGTAATTAAATTCTCTACTCTTTCTATATCATACAACAACTGATGAAGCATTTCAACTTCATGCTCAATAGACTGGGGAGTCATTAACTCCTGGTTGAACAAAACCAGTAAATCCCGGTTAGCGTTCTTCATAGTTTGTGTCTGTTAATTTAAATGCTATTTATAGCCAATCATACCCTCGCATGAGCAATGGCTGCTTTTTCTGGAAGCAGCACAACTTGCTGTAAGTACTACGGTAGCTATAATTAAAAGCGCTAATGTTAATTTTCTAAGTTGTTTCATAATTTAAGATTACTAAATTAAACTATTTTCACAAACAATTATTGCATTGTTTCAATGAAAGAAGAAAATTTTAACACCCCGGGGCACAATTCCCGTGTTTTAATTGCTCCGCTGGACTGGGGCCTGGGACATGCAACCCGTTGTATTCCTGTTATCTCTGCATTGATAAAACAACATTGTACCATAATTGTTGCAGCCGAAGGCCAGATAAAAACTTTATTACAAAAAGAGTTTCCCAAACTTCAGTTTATTGACTTAAAGGGATATAGGGTAAGTTACAGCCGCAATAAATGCTGGATGCCGTTAAAACTGCTGTTTCAATTGCCAAAAATAATATACCGCATTCATGCAGAAAACCGGTGGTTAAAGCAGGTAATTAAAGAACATAATATTGATGCTGTTATTGCTGATAACCGGATGGGGTTGTATCATAAGCAAATTCCCTGTATCTATATTACGCACCAGCTAACAATTAAAACCGGTAACCGATTTACAGAAAGCCTTGCCCAAAAAATTCATTACCATTATATCAATAAATTTAAGGCCTGCTGGGTGCCTGATGCCGGGGGCACATTAAACCTTGCCGGGGAATTATCACATCCAGCCAGATTGCCAAAGGCACCTGTAAGTTATCTTGGCCCTTTATCAAGGTTTGAAAAAACAGCTTATCAAAATCAATACGATCTGTGTATCATCTTATCGGGCCCTGAGCCCCAAAGAACTGTTTTTGAAGATATTATTTTGAAAGATATCAATAGAATGCACGAAAAGATCTGTCTCATTCGCGGACTTCCGGGAGAAACTAAAATACCTGAGCTCAGAAATACTTCAGTCGAAATAAAAAATCATTTGCCTGCCGGCGAATTGAGCAAAATTATTCAACAATCAAAAATAATTATATGCCGTTGTGGTTACTCAACCGTAATGGATCTTGTTAAACTACAGAAAAAAGCTATACTGGTACCAACCCCCGGCCAAACGGAACAGGAATACCTGGCCTGTTATTTACAGTCTAAAAAAATATTTCGTTGTGTGGGCCAGAAAAAATTTTCATTATCAGAGGCTTTAAAAACCGCACTTGACTTTGAATGTAATGATTGGCCGGTTAATACAGATGATTATACTGTAGTGATAGAGAATTTTGTAGCAGCACTTAAAAATTAGCAGTCCAGATATTTAAATCCTCTTACGATTTTTTTTAGGTCGGTCATCATGGTGTATCCGATTGCATACCACTCGTCGCTTTTTTGTAAACTTTCAACAGGCAGGTCGTTCTGCATGGCGGGTAAAGCTGTACTGGTAATAACCGATTTCTTAAGAGGTGGCAAACCCTTTGCTTCACCTGCATAACCAACCCATGTTTTTTTTGCAGATAATACCGAAAAACCATTTTTATAAAATGCGGCCACATTCTTTTTAATAAATATTATTATTGGCGCAGCAAGCAAAAAAAGTATTGACACAATAATATCAAGCAGTCTCTTATTGCGTCGCTGTAGTGGCAATCCAATTTTAAATTTTGTGGCATTGGCTATAAAGCCCCCGCTTGTATTTTTACTGTCGCTGCCAACAATACTGCTGCTGCCTGATGCATGAAATTTATTTCTGGTATTCGCAGGTAAAGCATTAATACTGGCAATGATGTCTTTAAAACTCAAGCCGTTTTCGCAAAAAATTATTTCTTTAACCTGGTATTTTCTTACAAGTTCCGGCAATTGCCCGATAGAGCCGAGTGCAGGACTTGTGTTAAAAGAATCGCTGCCCACACGCCCCAGTACCCTTTCTGTCATTCCTGCCTTCTCCAGCATATCTGCTATAATTAAAAAATCTTTTTCGGCCGCCACTACAATTGTTTGGCGGCGTTCTTCATATTCATCGCTGGTTTCCAGGTAGTGCCGTTTTATAAATAGCAGCCGCATCATATTCATCAATACAAAAGCAAGTGCAATACCTGTAACCAGAATACCCCTGGAAAACCTGATGCTATCCGGGAGCAACGCATAAACACTTAATAAAACCAGTGCTGCAATCGTTGTTGATCGTACCAGTTGCGATTGCTTATAGCCTTTATCGTACAGGCCACTATAAAATGCCGTAACTAAAAATAAAGCTGTAAATAAAGGGAACGCAATAAATAAAACATTGGGCGAATAATTTACTTCCTGTCTTATAAAATTACTCCATAAAATTCTGGTTAATCCGAAGGATCCTAAAATTAAAGTAGCATCCAGTATGGGTAAACCAATTTTTTTAAGCAAGCTTCCCAATGCTGAAAAAAAAGCCCTGATTATAATTGCTGTTTGTATAAAGAATATGAAAAGACCGGCTTTGCTACCGCTGTAATGCTTCTTTACAAATAAACTCATGGCTTTATAAAAAAGCCTTACATAGTTTAAACTTCCTCTTTTAGTGCTTTCGCCTTTAAAATGTATGATGCTGCTTTCGGCAAAATAATAATTTTTATATCCTGCTGCCTGTATGCGATAACTCAGGTCAACATCTTCGCCATACATAAAAAAACGTTCGTCAAAATTTCCAATCTCATCCAGTATTTTTTTGGGTATCATCATAAATGCACCGGCTAATACATCCACTTCGTGATTTTTATTTTCTGGCAGATTCCCCAAATGATACCGTGCAAATATTTTTGACTGGGGGAACAATTTTGCAAGGCCCGATAGTTTAAATAAAGAAGTTAACGGCGAAGGAAATGCCCGCTTGCTTTCCTTCAAAAAAATTCCTGAGCCGTCTACCATGTGTATACCGATTGCTCCGGCTTTTTCATTTGTTCTAAAAAACTGAATACACTTTTCTATGCTATCTTCAGCAAGCAGTGTATCCGGGTTTAAAAAAAGTATAAAATTACCTTTGGCTTTTTCGAGTGCAAGATTATTGGCTTTGGCAAAACCAATATTGTCGCTGTTCCATATAAACTTAACTTCCTCAAAATTTTCCTCAAGGTATTCCCTGCTGCCATCGGTTGAATTATTATCGGCTACAATAATTTCCGCATCAATACCTGCACAGGCTTTTTGAACCGAATGCAGGCATTGCTCCAGAAAATATTTTACATTGTAGTTTACGATGATGACCGACAAAAGCATATTCAAATATAGTAAAGAAGCCTTTGTATATTTGCGGCATGTTAAAAACAACGCTTTTAAATGCTGTAGAGGCTGGTGCAAAACAACTGAGGCGATATTTTAATAATGAAGACTTGAAAATAAGCGACAAAGAGGGAATAAATAACTGGGTTACCGAAGCAGACCTTGCTGCAGAAAAGGCGATTATCGAAGTGATAAAAGCCGATTATCCCGATCATTTTATTTTAAGTGAAGAGGTTGGCGAAATGGCAACCGGCAGCGATACCAAATGGATCATTGATCCCATTGACGGCACCATCAATTTTGCCAGCGGTATTCCGCTTTGTTGCGTAAGTATTGGCGTGGAGCATAATGGCGAAATGATTCTTGGGGCTGTTTACAATCCTTTCATTAACGAAATGTTTTTTGCTGAAAAAGGTTTGGGTGCATCGCTGAATGATAAAAAAATAAGTGTAAGTAAAAAATCAGAAGTACTACACAGTTGCTTAGTTACGGGTTTCCCTTACACTTATCTTGATATGGAAAACGGCCCGCTGGAAGTTTTTGAACGCTTGGTACGTAAAGGTGTGCCCGTTCGCAGACTGGGGAGTGCAGCCATTGACTTGTGTTGGGTTGCCGCAGGCAGGTTTGAAGGCTTTTTTGAACACAGCCTCAGTGCGTGGGATAGTGCAGCAGGTTATTTAATTGTTGAAGAAGCCGGCGGCAAAGTAACGGATATGAATGGTGATAAATATTCACCTTATCAAAGAAAAATTGTGGCTACAAATGGATTGATACATGATGAGTTGATTGAGGTAATTAATAACAGGAAGCAATTGT
>JBKJLT010000216.1:0-3946 GCA_046596765.1 Ferruginibacter sp.
AATAAAATCAGCAGCATCACCCTCTTTTAATAAACCAATATTCATTTTATAATGCTGCACCGGATTTATGCAGGCAGCCTGTAAAACTTTAAACACATCAATGCCTTTGGCAACGGCCCTTTGGCAGAGTTGGTTTATATGCCCCGCAGCTAAACTATCCGGGTGTTTATCATCACTGCAAAACATCATCATGGCATAATGTTCATGCATCAAATCAATCAATGCTTCAAAATTTTTGGCTGCACTTCCCTCACGTATCAAAATCTTCATGCCGTTGTTTAATTTATCCAGCGCTTCTTCAGCAGTAAAACTTTCATGGTCTGTCGAAATACCAGCCTCAATATATCTTTTTGCATCATCGCCTCTTAATCCTGGTGCATGGCCATCAACCGGTTTGCCGTATTTTTTTGCAGATGCAATTTTTTTATACACTTCTTCATCCCCAAAAAGCACACCGGGAAAATTCATCATCTCGCTTAAATAAAAAATGTCCATATTTTGCAGTAAAACATCCACATCATCTGAATTTAAAGCAGCACCAGCGGTTTCAAAAATAGTTGCCGGCACGCAACTGGGTGCGCCAAAATGAAATTTAAACGGTACTGTTTTTCCATTGGCGATCATAAACTCAACGCCTTCCAGTCCGCACACATTGGCAATTTCATGCGGATCGCTGATGGTGCCAACTGTGCCATGCACAACAGCCAGCTTTGCAAATTCTGATGGTACCAGCATGGAGCTTTCTATGTGAACATGGCTATCAATAAAGCCGGGTAAAATGTAATTGGGAATTGGTAATTGGGAATCAGGAATGGGCAGTTTTTGGATAAAGGCAATCTTTCCTTCATCAACAGAAACCTCTCCATAAAAAATTTCTCTGGCTGGTATATCAACGATATTTCCCTGTATTTTAAATGTGCTCATTTTTACTATTTGTGTTTTATTTTGAACGGCTTAAAGTACAAGATAAGCGGAAAAGTTAAAATAGAATTACAGCAAATATTTATACTATATTTACAGCCTAAAAAAACATAAAAATGAAAAATTTAATCATCTTCGGATTATTTATTCTTGTACTGGTATGTGCACAGTTTGCACAGGCACAAACAGTTGATGAAGTTATAAACAAACATGTTACCGCTTTAGGTGGCAAAGAGAAGTTAAGTAAAATTCAAAACGTGGTAATGGATGGTAGCCTTAGTATTCAGGGAACTGAAATTGCATTAACCATAACACAGGTAAATAATAAATTAAACCGCCAGGATATTACCGCAATGGGTATGCATGGCTTTGATATGATGACCGATAAAGAAGGCTGGCAGTACATGCCTTTTCAGGGCATGCAAAAGCCAGAGCCAAAAACAGAAGATGAGGTAAAGAAAAGCCAGAGCGACCTGGATATTGCCGGTCCGTTGGTTGATTATGCCGCAAAAGGGCATAAGGTTGAACTGATAGGAAAAGAAGACGTTGACGGAACTGAGTGTTACAAAATAAAAGTTATTCTTGCCGGTGGTAAAGAAGTTACCTATTTTATTGACCCTGCTTCAAGCATGATTATCAGGGCAAAAGAAACCAGGAAAATGAATGGAAAGGAAATGGAAATGCAGACCGATCTTTCTGATTATAAAGAGGTGGAAGGAGTAAAAATGCCATTCAGCATCACTCAACAGTTTGGTACTGTTTTAATTTCAAGCATCAAGGTAAACCAGGCAATACCAGAATCGCTTTTTAAACACGATATGTAAGATCATTTTTTAAAAGTAACCCGGTTGTAAAATCGGGTTATTTTTTTTGAGGCAATAAATAATAAAACTTTAGTTGTAATTTACTACTCACTTTCTGCTTAATTAAATCATCATCTTTTTATGAAATCAGCATTTATTTTTTTAACCGGTTTGTTTTTTGCATTGTCGGCCGATGCTCAAATTACCTCTGCTACTTTTGGTATGATGGAAGCCCGCCAGATAGGCCCTGCAACCATGGGTGGCCGCTTAACAGCTGTTGAAGGGGTTAACAACGAACCACGTATTATTTATGTGGGCTCGGCAGGTGGCGGCGTTTGGAAAACAACCAATGCAGGCGTAAGTTTTAAATCAATTTTTGATAAATACTGCCAGAGCATTGGAGCATTGGCGGTTGATCAGAAAAATCCGAAAGTGATTTTTGTTGGCACCGGCGAAAGTAATATGCGTAATACGGTTTCTATTGGCGATGGATTATACCGCTCTGCAGACGAAGGAGAAAACTGGACAAAAATAAACGGCTTCGACAGTACAGAACATATCAGCCGCATCATCATTGATCCGCAAAATTCAAACAATGTTTATGTTGCTGTGCCTGGCCCTTTGTGGAGCGATAGTAAGCACCGCGGTTTGTACAAATCAACAGATGGAGGAAAAACTTTTGAAAAAATTCTTTTCATCAATGATAAAACCGGTGTTGCAGATATTGCAGTAAACACAACCAACCCATCCATTGTTTATGCAACTACCTGGGAGTTCAGGCGCAAACCTTATTCTTTTAATTCAGGCGGCATGGGCAGTGGTATTTATAAAAGTGTAGATGGTGGTAAAACGTGGAAAGAATTAAAGAACGGCCTTCCATCAAAACCAATTGGCCGCAGTGCTATTACATTGGCACCCAGTGCACCCGATAATTTAATTGCTATTATTGAAGCAGAAAAAACAGGCTTGTATATTTCTGCCGATGGCGGAGAAACATGGAAACAGCAAAGCGCTACGGTGAATGTGGTATCAAGGCCTTTTTATTTTTCGTGTTTGGTAATTGATCCTAAAGATCCCAAGAGGGTTTACCGTCCGGGTTATGGTTTTAGTTATAGTGATGATGGAGGGTATTCTTTTGCTGATGGAGGAGGCAACGTACATGCCGATCATCATGCGTTATGGATAAATCCAAATTATACCAATCAAATGTATTTGGGAACCGATGGTGGCTTGTATGTAAGCAACGATCGCGGGGCCAACTGGATGATGTTATCTGTACTGCCTGTTTCTCAATTTTATCATGTTACATACGATATGAAGGAGCCGTACAATGTGTATGGTGGATTGCAGGATAACCAGAGTTGGTATGCACCATCGCAAAGTGCCGGAGGTATTGAAAACAGCGACTGGAAAAATATTGGCGGTGGGGATGGATTTTGGGTGCAGGTTGATGGAATGAATCCGGATATTGTTTATTCAGAATCGCAGGGCGGTGAAATTGTACACACAGACATGAAACAAGGTAAGGCTTTTGGCATTAAACCACAACAGGCATTGAATGATGAAAAGCTTAGGTTTAACTGGAATACGCCAATTGTTATCGGACAAAAAAATAAACGCAATCTGTATATCTCTTCTCAATATTTATACAAATCGGTTGATGAAGGAAAAAACTGGATAAAAATTTCGCCTGATCTTACCACCAATAATAAGGAAAAACAAAAGCAGGAAGAATCGGGCGGGCTTAGTGCCGATAATACTTCTGCAGAAAACCATTGCACCATTTTTACCATTGCAGAATCGCCGCTGGATGATAATTTAATTTGGGTTGGTACCGATGATGGCAACCTCCAATACACAACCGATGGAGGAAAAAACTGGAACAATGTTGCTGTTAATTATGCTGTAGCCGGTATACCGTCGCAAACATGGGTTAGCAGTATAGAGCCATCAAGATTTGATAAAAATGTTGTTTACGCAACTTTTGATAATCATATGTACGGCGATGTAAAAACATACATCGCTAAATCAACCGACATAGGCAAAACATGGACCATGTTGAAGAGTGAAGAATTTACCGGCTTTGCACATAAAATAAAGGAAGACAATGTAAATAAAGATTTATTATTTGCCGGTACCGAAATGGGTTTGTACGCTTCGCTTGATGGGGGAGCAAACTGGTTCCGCATGAAAAATAATATTCCCTGGAAAGCATTGGTAAG
>JBKJLT010000502.1:0-2535 GCA_046596765.1 Ferruginibacter sp.
GACTTACAGAAACAAACATCCGTAATTCGGTAAACACACAGTTGCAAAAAATTGGCTGGAAGGAAGTAAATGCAAACCCCGATATTATGGTGAATTATGAGTTGCTGGTAGACAGAACTGAAAAAGAGCAAAAAGATGCTGTGTATTCTCCATCTTACACCCGCAGTTATTACAACCGCTACACAGGCAGGGTAAATACCTATTATTACCCAAGCCAGTTTTCGGGCTATGATACCTATACAACAACGGTTAAAGAAGGTACGGTTACCATCACTATGATTGATAACCGGACCGATAAAGCAGTTTGGCAGGGCTGGACTACCAGTGAACTAAACAGCAGTAAAATAACCGGTAGGGAAATTGACCAGAGTGTGAAGACGATCTTTAAGAAATTTGATGGTGGGAAATAGAAGCCCGAACCTTTAGAAGAAAAGAAAGCCTTTCAGCGATGGAAGGCTTTTTTGGGTCAAATAAAAATCTAACCACCAATCGTTTTTAATAATTGCTCCTTATGTGTTGCAGATACTTCTATTTCTGAACCATCGAGCAGGGTTACAAAACCCCCGGCGCTTTTTGAATAGGATTTTATAAACCGGGTATTTACTATAAAAGAACGATGGATACGCACAAAGGGTGTGCTCAGCAGCTCATCAAAATGTTTTAAGAATTTGCAGATCATTTTACAACTACCATCGGTCAGGTACACATCAGTAAAATTTCCGTTGGCCTGCAGCTTGATGATGTTTTCTGTTTTAATTACATCAAAACCCTGGAGCGTTGGTAAAATGATCTGTTGCTTTTCGGGTTGTAGTTTTAAATTTTCTAAAAGAATTTTTGTACGGTTAAAATCTTCGGTTTTTAAAATAGATAACTGCACTTTATTTACTGCGGAAATTAATTCTGTTATGTCTATCGGTTTCAGAATATAATATGCAGCACTCATATTTAATGCCCGTAGCGAATATTCGGAGTAAGCCGTTATAAAAATAGTTTCAAACTGCTGCTCCTGGCAGGCTTCCAGCACATCAAAAGCATTGCCGTAAGGCATTTCAACATCTAAAAAAACCAGTTGCGGCTGTAAAGATTGTATCATGGGCACGGCTTCTTTTATATGCTGTGCCTGGCCAATTACTTCCACCACCGGGCAATATTTTTTCAAATAATTTTCCAGTACTTCCCTGGCAATTAATTCGTCATCAACAATTACAGTTTTAATTTTCATGCACACTGTTTTTTTGTTATTGGTACGGTTAAAGTTATTTTTACTCCTGTAGGTGGCGCTGATTTATCTTCTATAACACAGGTAATATTCTGGTGATACAATTCATTCAATATCTTAATCCGCTCCAGCGTATTGCTCATTCCCCTGCCGGAATGTTTTTGCTGATTTACCGTTTTATTTTTTTTGCTTTGGGCAATGCCTGCACCATTGTCTTCAATAATAATGCAAACTGCATTTTGTTTTTTTGTGAAACTTAACTCAAGAAAACCTTTTGTGTCCATATAGCGCAGGCCGTGCCAGATAGCATTTTCAATGTGCGGTTGTATAAGCATACCGGGTATTAAAAGATCTTCATCGGCAAACAATGCATCATCAATCGTTATTTTAAAATCAAACTTATCGGGAAACCTGCTGCGCTCAAGCTCTAAATAATTTTGCAATAATTCTGCTTCCTTTGAAAACTGAACAAAATCTTCTTTAGAGTTTTCCATTACCCTGCGCATTAAGGTAGAAAATCGGGTGAGGTATTGGTTTGCTGCCAGTTCGTTATTGTTGGCAATAAACTGGTTAATGCTGTTGAGGCTGTTAAAAATAAAATGCGGATTCATTTCACGCCGTAAAGATTGAAGTGCAATTTTTTTGTTTTTTATCCTCAGTTTTTTAAGCACAAATAAGATGATTACAATAAATGAAATCAATATTACCAGTGAACCGATAAGCCAGTAAGTAAAAACACTTTTTCTTCTGATCAGGTCATCTTTCAGCTTTTTTTCAACCTCCAGTTGTTTTAACCGTTCTTCTGTTTCAGCAATAATTTTGTTATCAACCAGCGAGCTGTCTTTACCAATAATATCGGGCAGTTGCGTAAGAAATGTTTTATACAATTGCAGGCTCATCTCTCGTTTGCCGCTGCTACGGAAAATACTGTCGAGTTTTTCAACACATTTTTTAGCTTCCAGGGTGTGGCCATTCTTAACAGAAATATTGTACGATTCCCGAAGCAATGTAATTGCTGTGGAGTCTTCTTTCTTCTGAATATAAATATCAGCCAGCGAAGTAATTTCACTGGCTTTTATTTGGGTTGAGTTTAAAACAAACGGTTCCTGTAAAACCTGTTTTTTGGTTTCAATGGCCTGGGCAAAATTTTTCTGCTTTAAATAAACATCAGTAATTTTTTGATTGAAACTAAGGGCTTGCTCAGGTTTGTTTTTTGACAAGCTGTAACCAAAATTATAAGATTGAATTGCTGATGAAGTACCGTTGTTTTTCAAATCAATATCAGCCAGCGAAGTAATTTCACTGGCTTTTATTTG
>JBKJLT010000526.1:0-2657 GCA_046596765.1 Ferruginibacter sp.
TCCACCTGTCGCCGGCCCACAAGGGAATAGTGATTACCAGTGTGGTTAAAAATTTATCCCATCCAAAATAAGGAACCCGGTCGAAGCGGCAACCCAAAAAAACAATAGGTACAATAAGGCTTAAAACCGGGATGGTGAATAATATCAACGGCCCGTCGTTAAATCCTATTTTACAATTGGTGCGCTTCATATAGTAAAGATATAAAAACCGGCAGGTTATCTATATGTTTTATACAGATAAGCGACTGCCGGTTTTGATTTATTGCAAATCTCTTAGTTAGAGCTGCGGCTGTTGTAAGATTCAACTGCTCCTTTCAATTGCGCAATATCAGTTTGCGCTGCTTTTGCTTTTTCAATGGCAGGGGCATATCCTGCAAAACTACCGGCAACCACAGTGGTTAAATTTTTCTTCGAAACTAATTTCAGTTGCTGAGTCTTGTTTTCGTAAATAAAATAATCGCCGGGTCTACCTTCGGTGCCACTTAAGAAAAACACTTCGTTACCAACTGTTGTTGGTTTAGAAGACGCATCACTTGCTTTTTGTAAAAAAGTTAATTCGCCGTTGCACACCACTTTAAAAAAATCGCCTTTTATGCAATTGTAAGTGCTGGCATCAATTTCAGCGGCTGCTATATCAGCACCATTGTATTTTTTTTCTTTACCGTTAACTAATAAAGTTACCGATGCATCTTTACGGATATTGGCTTTAATAGAACCGGTTACAATTGTATTATCGGCCAAAGTAACCTTTCCTTTTGTGAATCCTTTAGGTGCTTCCTGTGCATTTGTTTGTAAAAAAAGCAGGCTTAATGCAATTACTGGTAATAGTTTTAAAATTTTCATGACTTTAGTTTTTAAAATTGATAAATTATTATTGAGTTTAAAATTTCATTACTCAATACTACTATTGATTTACTGTGGCTGCAATTAAAAAGGAGTGAGTTGCAGAAAAGGCGGAATGAGTTGCGGGAAAAGGGCTGAATGTAAAAGGATATACTAATGATTGATAGCCGCCAACACTGTATCCTTTATCTTTGTTTTATGACTTCACAATTTTTTACCTACGATAAGAATAAAGTAATACAGGCATTGCGCTATCATTTTATAACCCGCCGCGAAATTAAAGTGATGATGATTCTGGTAAATGTATTTGCCCTGCTTTCGGCCGGGTTATTTTTCTTTAAAAAAATTTCTGCCTTTGCATTTTTAATAAGTTCGTTGTTGTGGTTTACGCTGATGATCATTTTCTGGTTTGCAATGCCATACATTGTTTACCGAAAAGCCGAAACTTTTAAGGATCGCTTTAAAGCAATTTTAGCTGATGATGTTTTCAGAATTGAAAACGACAGAGGTGGCAGAAGCTGGAAATGGAGCGAATTCAGCACCTGGATTGAAAGTCCGCATTTTTACCATTTGTATTTTAACAGCCGCTCATTTTTTATAGTACCCAAAGATGCTTTTGAAGGAGATGATGTACATGAGGCAAGAAAGATTTTGAAAGCAAAAATTGTGACAAAGTGAGGCGTCAAACGTGAATCGTGAATCGTCAGACGTGAGGCGTGAATGTTCAGAACTGATTGGTGGGTTTACAGCCTGCTATGGGTGCAACACTCACGTTTCACCACTCACCACTGACGTATCACAATTGCTTCTCCATCACATAATGCGGAATGGTAACTTCAGTAAACTTATCTCCCACAGCTTTATACCCCAATTTTTCGTAAAAACCTACAGCCGTTTCCCGGGCGTGCATAATCAGTTTTTTGTATCCCTTATCGCGGCTTACCAGTTCGGCAAAACTCATCATACTGGCACCTATGCCCTTACCCTGCTGGTTGTTCTGCACGGCCATTTGCCGCAGGCGCAGGCAATTATTTTCAGCTTTAGTAAGAATACAACAGGCAAGTAAAACATCCTCATCAAAAGCGCCAATAAGGATATCTTCCTTTTCCCTCGCCAATTCCTCGGCCGTAAAGGAAAGGCCAAGAGGCTGCCTTAGTATATCATTTCTGAGCTTTACCATTTGCTGGTACTCTTTAGTGCCGTGGTCTATTTGCTTTAAGGCCATAAGCGGATATTTTTTAATAAAGGTTAAGCGTTTTGGAAGGGACGGGTTGACAATATACAATTTTTTTACGCACAGCTTCTCTATAAAAAGAACAAAATACTGAAAAATTGAAAAATTTAATTGTGGTTAAAGCAATGCGGTTTCAAAAAATGTAAAATTTTATGCCCGTAAAACAGTATTTATCAAACAATATCTATTTCTTTGCAATTAGTGCAAAATGTATATTTTTGCAACCAATACAAACTAAATTTTATTATCATGTCAGACATTGCAACAAGAGTAAAGAAAATAATTGTTGACAAATTAGGAGTAGATGAAGCGGAGGTTACGCCGGAAGCTTCTTTTACCAACGATTTAGGTGCCGATAGCCTGGACACCGTAGAATTAATTATGGAATTTGAAAAAGAATTTAACATCTCTATTCCAGATGAGCAGGCTGAGACCATCACTACTGTAGGTCAGGCCAATGCTTACTTAGAGGAGCATGCTAAGTAATTAACTTAACTATCACAGGCAAATTTTATGGAACTTAAACGGGTTGTAGTTACCGGATTGGGAGCACTGACTCCATTAGGCAAAACTGTTGAAG
>JBKJLT010000547.1:0-2652 GCA_046596765.1 Ferruginibacter sp.
CGCCAGGTTGTTCAACAACTACGGTGTCTGCTTTGGCTGCTGACTGGTTATTCTTTGTAGATTCACAGCTCAGCATAACAATAATCGGTATTAAAATAAATTTGATCATCTTTTACATTTTAATAGTAGCAGTGCAAATGTAATACCAATTCTAAGTTATGAGGATATAAAACCTGCAAATTATAGTTAACGCCCATTAATCCTCAAATTTTCCTTCCCCTCCGAGTTTCCCTATCAAATCTAAGATTTCCAGGCGAGTCTCCACGCAGGGCTTTGTGCAAGGCTGTGGGACTCGCCGCCATTAAGTTGGACTGCCTAAATCCACATCCTCCAACTCCATAAAGTTTGTAACCGGGTATATGCCCTGCACGCCGGTAATATAAAACTTTGCCGAGCTATGCAAATACGAGTAAGGATTAACAGCAAGGTTCCATTTTCCATTGCAGGGATTGTTGTGCATATAATCCAGTTTCTGGTTTACAAAATCATAACTGCGGCATTCTTTCCAGTCAAAACTATCTTCCCATACTTCGTGAAGCTTACCTCTTTTTTTATCACTGCTGTTTAGGCCATCCTGCAATTGTTGCAAGATGGCTGCTTGACCGCTGGCTGTAAGCCGTTTCACTATCTCATAACTTATAAAGCGTTTGCCATCTCCAATGATGCTGTTTATACTTTTTTTACTTTCTCTAAAAGCAATAGTGGCATGCACATGGTTGGGCATAATAACGTAGCCGGTAATAAAATGACCTTTTGCTTTTAGAATATCAAACCACTTGTACAAAAGCTGGTACCCATTTGTAATGTGTATTAAGGGCAGCCATTTATAACAGGTAAACGTGATGAAAAAATGACCACAGCTAAAGGGTATTTGCTTTTTAACCGGCATAGGCTAAGATAAACAATAATTTGCTCCGTAACACGGCGAGTTCCCACGGCCATACGCAAGGCTATGTGTGGAGACTGAAACGAATTTTACAGAAGATTTGTTTTGCCACCGGCTTCCCGATTAAAATACGGGACAGGTTAATCGTATTGCTTAAATCCTATTTTATTTCTCGGAGCAGGTTTACTTTCTTTTGCTAATAATTCTTTTAGCACCATAAAAATATTTTCAATGTCTTTACTGTTCTTTTCGGTATTTCTGTTATTGACACTTACTTCCTTTTCTAGTTTGGCAAGCTGCATTAAAATTTCTTTGTGGGTTAATGCGTATTCCCTCATTTTTACAAAAACCCGTACCACTCTTAAATTTACTTCAATGGCTGTTTTGCTGTTTAAAATACAAGACAACATTGTAACACCTTGCTCAGTAAAACAAAACGGAGCATACCGTAAACCTTGCTTATCTGCGGCACTTAATACTGTACTTTCTTTCCACTTCGTAAAATCAGTTACAGTCATTACAAACATAAAATCTTTAGGGAACCGTTTCATGTTTCTTTTAACAGCTTGCTTTAATACTCTGGTTTCAATTCCAAATAGTTCTGCTAAATCTCTATCCAACATTATTTTTTCGCTTCGTACAACATAAATACGATTCAAAATTTTTTGCTCTATAACTAATGCTTCTAATTCTTTCTTTGCCATTGGTATCTTTTAATCTTGTAAATATAATATTTCCTTAAAATTGGAGGTCACAATTTGTGATCTCCAATCCGGGGCAGCATTCGAACTTATCAATACAGTAAAGCATTTCAAAGTGTATGGCTATTCCTTCCCCTCCGAGTTTTCCTCTCAACTCTAAGATTTCCAGGCGAGTCTCCACGCAGGGCTTTTGTGCAAGGCCGGGGGACTCGCCGCCATTAAATTGAGCTGCTCAAATCCACATCGGCTAACTCCATAAAATTTGTAACCGGGTATATTCCCTGCCCGCCGGTAATATAAAACTTTGCCGAGCTATGCAAATACGAGTGAGGATTAACAGCAAGATTCCATTTCCCATTACAAGGATTGTTGTGCATATAATCCAGTTTCTGGTTTACAAAATCAAAACTGCGGCATTCTTTCCAGTCAAAACTATCTTCCCATACTTCGTGAAGCTTTCCTCTTTTTTTATCACTGCTGTTTACGCCAGTCTGCAATTGTTGTAATATGGCTGTTTGGCCGCTGGTGGTAAGCCGTTTCACTATCTCATAACTCATAAAGCGTTTACCATCTCCAATGATGCTGTTTATACTTTTTTTTACTTTCTCTGAAAGCAATAGTGGCATGCACATGGTTAGGCATAATAACGTAGTCGAGAATAAAATGACCTTTTGCTTTTAGAATATCAAACCAATTGTACAAAAGCTGGTACCCATTTGTAATGTGTATTAAGGGCAGCCATTTATAGCAGGTAAATGTGATGAAAAAATGACCATAGCTAAAGGGTATTTGTTTTTTAACCGGCATAGGCTAAGATAAACAATAATTTGCTCCCTAATACGGCGAGTCCCACGGCCATGCACAAGGCTATGAGTGGAGACTCGTCTGGAAAATCTTAAAATACAGTTAACGCCCATTAATCCTCAAATTTTACAGACCTTTGCCCCGCAATGGAAAAATCAAATTTTGTAGATCAGATAAAGATATTTTGTCGCAGCGGGCACGGCGGTGCCGGCAGCAAGCACTTTATGCGTAATAAATTAACGGCAATGGGTGGCCCCGATG
>JBKJLT010000102.1:0-4079 GCA_046596765.1 Ferruginibacter sp.
CAAAACAGTAACTTTGCGTTCCACTTCTTTAGCAAGATGGCCTGTTGCAGGCCCGGTGGAAAATAAATATTTCCCGCTGATTCAGAATTTGCAACGTCTTTGCCAGCCCAATAAAAAATAAACGAACCATTTAATGGAATTTAAAAAATTAGATCTGATTGATCCAATCCTGAAAGCATTAAGCACCGAAGGATACACAACCCCAACACCCATACAATCACAAAGTATACCCTTGATTTTAGAACAAAGGGATTTGCTTGGCTGTGCACAAACCGGCACCGGAAAAACGGCGGCATTTGCTATTCCTATTTTACAGTTACTGTATAAAAATAAAGGAGAAGAGCGTGGGCCACATAAAATTAAAGTGTTGATATTAACGCCAACACGGGAGCTTGCCATACAAATTGATGAAAGCTTTGCTGCTTACGGAAAACATACCGGACTTACTCATACTGTAATTTTTGGCGGCGTATCCCAGTTACATCAAACCAATATTTTACGGCGTGGTGTAGATATTTTAGTTGCTACGCCAGGCCGCCTGCTTGATTTAATAAGCCAGGGTTTTATTGATTTAAAAATGCTGAAAATATTTGTACTGGATGAAGCCGACCGTATGCTTGACATGGGCTTTATACACGATGTAAAAAGAATCATTACCAAACTGCCGGAGAAAAGGCAAACACTTTTTTTCTCGGCAACTATGCCGCCCGAAATTCAAAAGCTGGCCAATGTATTATTAACCAATCCGGCTTATGTTGAGGTTACACCGGCATCTTCAACAGTTGATGCTATTGAGCAAAGTTTATATCATGTAGATAAAGCAAATAAACTAAGCCTGCTTCAGTACTTATTAAAAGATAAAGAAATTGTTACCGCACTGGTATTTACACGTACCAAGCACGGGGCAGATAAGGTTGTAAAATTTTTACATAAAAATGAAATAAGTGCAGCGGCTATTCATGGCAACAAATCGCAAAATGCAAGGCAACATGCTTTAAGCCATTTTAAAGGCGGCAACCTGCGGGTTTTGGTTGCTACCGATATTGCCGCACGTGGTATTGACATTGATGACCTGAGCCATGTGGTAAATTTTGATTTACCCAATGTACCCGAAACTTATGTACACCGCATTGGCCGTACAGGCAGGGCGGGCAACACCGGTATCGCCATTTCTTTTTGCGATGCAGAAGAAAGAACCGAGCTGAAGGATATTCAAAAACTGATTGGTTTAAATATTCCGGTTATCAACAGCCATCCTTATCCATTAAGCAACACAAATTTCTCAACCCCGTCAGCTCCTGCGCAAAAACCGGGTCCAAAACGTAGTAGAGGATTTGGCAGTTATGATAAAGGTAAGAGCAGAAATTTCAGTGGCGGCAGGCGGCAATCAAATTAAAATACCCTGCAGCACTTATTGTTCTGGCAAATAATAATTGTATTTTGTAAGCCTAAACTAATTAAATATGAAACATTCTTTTTTGAAACTTGCAGGCATTGCCTGTATTGTAATTCTTTTGGGTTCCTGCAACAATGAGGCGGCTAAAACCGAAACAGCAGGTTTCAGTCTTGACAGTGCAAAAGCTGCCATTGCTGCCAGCAACAAAGTATATGGTGCTTGTTTTGCAACCGGCGATTCTACCACATTTGTCAATTGCTACACCAGCGATGCTTGTATTTATGTAACAAATATGCCGAAAATGTGTGGCAAAGAAGCAATCAATGCTTTCTTTAATGGCGCCCACAAAATGGGCATTACAAATCTTATCCTTACCACCGAAGAAGTAATGGGCGGTAAAGATGCCGTAGTTGAAACCGGTAAATACGAAATGTTTGTTGGCGATAAAGTTTCTGCTGAAAAAGGGAAATATATTTTGGTTTGGAAAGAAGAAAACGGCAAATGGAAAATGCACCGGGATATCTGGAATTCAGATGCTCCGCCTCCGCCTCCTGCAAAATAATAACTCAATTATTTTATACAACCGTCACGCCTCTGGCGTGACGGTTTTTTATTTGAACTAATTTCTACAATTAAAAGTTATTTTCAAATACCTTTACTTTTAACGCAGGCTTTTGTGAACTAATTAATTTTTTATGGCTGTTCAAAAATATCTTTCTTATTTATTAAACCCGCTGGAACTGCTGCGGACCAAAAAAGTACTGCAGGTAAATCCAACAGTTGCGGCTCCCAGAACAGAACTTGAGGAGATAAAGATTTTTGTGCACGATTATGATAGCACTACCTTTCTTGTAAAGGAATTAAAATCTGTTTCTGAATCTTTCCCTTTCCTTAATTCTCCCACAACAACCTGGATAAATTTAGATGGTTTAAGGAAAGATGAGGTAGAAAAACTGAGCGATCATTATGGAATTCATTATTTAATAACAGAAGATATTCTGAGCATGGGCCAGCGCCCAAAAATGGATGATATAAACGGGCTTATCTATTGCGTTTTGAACATGTTGTATTTTAATGCCCGGGATTCAAGTGTAGAAACAGAACAGATCAGTATTGTATTGGGTAAAAATTTTGTAATCAGTTACCAGGAAGATGCGTCAAGAGATGTTTTTAATCCGTTAAGGGAGCGATTAAAGATAGGCAACAGCAAAGTAAGACAGAATGGTGCAGATTTTCTTTTTTATTCATTGATAGATATGATTGTTGATAATTATTACCTGGTGATGGAAAAGTTAGGAGAAAGGATAGAGGGGCTGGAAGAAGATATCATCAGGAATGCAAACACACGAACACTTGCCAAAATAAATCTGTTGAGGAAAGAGATGATCATTTTAAAAAGAAGCATTGGGCCGGTAAGGGAGTTGGTGAATGGGATTTTAAGAAGTGAGAGCGACCTGATTGAAGAACGGACCGAAAAATATTTCAAAGATGTGTATGACCATATCATACAGGCAAACGATCTTTCAGAAAACTATCGTGATATGATGATGAACCTGCAGGACTTGTACCTGAGTAATGTGAATTTAAAAATGAACGAGGTAATGAAGGTTATGGCTGTGGTAACCTGCTTATTGGCCCCGGCTACTGTAATTGGCGGCATATTTGGGATGAATTTTGATGTGATACCTTTCACCCATAATACCACGGGGTTTTATCTTATAGTAAGTATAATGGTATTTGTACCCATTATCATGTTATACATATTTAAGAAAAGAGGCTGGTTTTAGTAAGTGAGGCGTCAATGGTGAATGGTGAGTGGAGCCTGATATTATAGCATCTTTCACTAACTTTTCACTACTCACAACTTCTTTTTATAAATAGGCACAGTGCTACATGGCTCTCCATACATAATACTTTTTGCAACCGGCCTCAACAAACCGGTTATAGCTACATAAGCAGCTTCGGTAATAGCCAATTCACCACAACCCTTTATTACCACTCTTTTATCTTCGTAGTCTGCAATATTTATTTGGGAAATATTTTTTAAGAAAAGGGTTTTGTGTAAAAAATCTGCATCGCCAAAAATAATTTCATTTGCAACAGGTTGCAGATAGCTTGCTGCCAGCATGTAGGCCCATACAGGAATTATAGCATCGGCTGTACAGGTTAATGCAACATTTTTTCCTGCATAAATTAAAAAATCCAGCGACTTTATTGTTTCCCTAAAATCTTTTTCTTTCAATATCAGGCCCATAAATAAATAGTCCTTCATATCAAAAACCACGGTTTCTTCTTTGGGATAAAATTCCTCCAGGTCTAAAGTTATTATCCCGCTTTCGGCAACTTTATTTACAAATAACTCTTCCATATTGCAAAGATACTGCTACGCTTAAAATATGGGTAATTTTTAAAGTTAAACCCCCGGAACTATTTGCAATTTTTCCTGAAAAGGTAAACTTCAATGCTTTTTACCTGCAAAAAAACAGCCATCACAATTAAGGGATGGCTATCTCAAAAAATTATCTGGCGATTAAGTTAAAAAAACTTGCTCCTGTTATCTTTTATGGTAGCTTTTTTACGCAGGCCCTCAAACCAGTTTGATACTGCCTGGGTTCTTAATGCTGTTGTTTGCTGAATTCTCAGCTGAGCTTTATCTTCATTTGGATTAGCGGCTTTTTCGGCA
>JBKJLT010000182.1:0-4154 GCA_046596765.1 Ferruginibacter sp.
ATCACTTTTTATTCTCAGAGTGGTCCATTGAAAGTGCATCGGGATGGTGAATATATTGCGTTAAATTTTCCTTCCTGGAAGCCGGAAAGGCTGACAGATTATCCTGAAGAATTAATAAGAGGCTTAGGAATTACTGAACATTTAGGTGTATATAAAAAACGTGATTATATTGTTGAACTGGAAACTGAAAAGGATGTAATTGCTGTAAGGCCCGATCTTACCCTGCTGAATAAAATTGATGTCATTGGCATAATCGTAACAGCACCGGGCAGCAACTGCGATTTTGTTTCCCGCTTTTTTGCACCTAATTGCGGTGTTCCCGAAGACCCTGTAACCGGTTCGGCGCATTCACAACTTATTCCTTTTTGGGCTGAGAAATTGGGTAAGGATAAAATGCATGCTTTTCAATTATCAAAACGGGGCGGCGAACTCTGGTGTGAGCAAAAAGGCGACCGGGTGATGATGAAAGGCAAAGCTGTATTCTACATGAAGGGAGAGATAACGATATGAAAAAAGCCGCTGTAAAAAGCGGCTTTCTTTTATTTAAGATTGTGATAAACTTTTTGCACGTCATCATCCTGCTCCAGGTGATCAACCATTTTTAATACATCGTTGGCCTGATCTTCACTCAGTTCCATCGTGTTGGCCGGTATCCAGGTAAGTTCAGCGCTAATCACTTCAATTTTCTTTTCTTCTAAAGCCTTACTCATATTGCCGTACTCATTAAATTTTGTGCGAATGATCACATTGCCTTCTGCATCTTCTCCAATTTCTTCCAAACCAAAATCAATCAGCTCAAATTCCAGGTCATCCACATTTACGCCTTCGCCTTTAATTTTAAATTCGGCCATGTGTGTAAAACCAAAAGCCACACTTCCGGTTGTTCCCAATGCTCCCTGTCCTTTAGTAAAATGCATTCTTACATTGGCAACGGTTCTCGTGGGGTTATCGGTTGCAGTTTCTACCAGCACAGCTATACCGTGCGGTGCATAACCTTCGTACATGAGCTCTTCGTAATTGCTGGTATCTTTGCCCATGGCTCTTTTAATGGCAGCTTCCACACGGTCCTTAGGCATACCACAAGCCCTTGCATTCAGGTAGCATCTTCTTAACGCCGGGTTATTATCGGGGTCGGGTCCGCTGGCTTTTACGGCAATGGCAATCTCTTTACCAATACGGGTAAAATTCTTTGCCATCTTATCCCAGCGGGCAAACATGCTGCTTTTTCTAACTTCAAATATTCTTCCCATAGTGTGTTAATCCGTTAATTGGTTAATTCGTTAATCCGTGGGCCGGGTTGCAAATTTAGGGAAAATCAATTTCTGGCAAAAAGAAAGCGGCATCTGTTGCCAGATACCGCATTTCCATCATTAACCATCAACTAAATAACTAAAAACTATAACCAACCGAAACTTTTACTACACGGTTGTAAGCCGAGTAATTATCATTTTTATCAAGTGTAGATAATCCATAATCGTAACCGGCCTGTACATTTAGCCCGTTATCAAACTGGTAACCAATGCCGCCTGTTAAACCCATATCAACTTTATTAAAGCGCTCTGTAATACCAATGCCTCTATTAAAAAGGGTGATGCCAAACACACCCAGTTTTGCATTTAAGGTGCTTCGCACCAGGTATGAAACCTGCGGGCCTGCATAAATCTGCAAGCCTTTATAAACATTAGCTTTCATTACCAGCGGAATATCTATGTAATGCGATTGAACCTGTGCACGTGCATTAATGTTGAGATACTTTAAAACCGGTATCTGAAAATCTCCTTTAAGGCTGTAGCCTTTTTTTGAATAGCACAGGCCCGGCTCAAAAGCAAATACTTCTGAAATGGGAATGTGAACATAACCTCCGATATGCATACCTGTTCTGCCTTTGGTTACAACGTAACCATCTGTCTTGTCAACAAGGTCTTCAATAATTTGTATATCATCTCCCTTCCAGGTTGCATAGTTTACACCGGCTCTGATACCGTAAGTAACCTGCGCATTAATAACGTTATTGATGGTTAAAGTAAAAATGCCGATAGCAAATAATTTCTTTATCATAGTTGGTTTGCAGGGTTTAAGGGTCTGCCTGTTTTTTTTAATTAGAAAATGATGCCATGGTTTTTTATTTTAGAGAAGTATTTGTTAAAGGGATTTTCGTTCACCAGCGGTTAACAAAAATGAAAGGCCCATCGGGCCGGTATGTTAGTAGAGATATAATACCATTATAGGTTTTAGCTCCGTAGGAGCGATATATTATATGTCGCTCCTACGGAGCTTTTGCTCATCAGGCTTATTTCTTTTACTAATATGCCGCCTCTACGAGGCTTTTATAAGCTGCTAACCAACTAAAAGAATTCCTGTAAGTTTGCTGCACTAAAATTTGCTACATGGAAAAGGCTGTTTATTATGCAGATTACCTGCAACTGGAAAAGATCACCGGCGCACAGGACCCCGAAAGTTTTAAAGATGGCAAAGAACCGGCGCATGATGAAATGCTTTTCATCATCATTCACCAGGCTTATGAACTTTGGTTTAAGCAGATTTTGTTTGAAGTGAACTCAGTTATTGAAATAATGAACAAACCAGTGGTAAATGATAACAGCCCTGAAATGCAAACCGTGGTACACCGTTTAAAAAGAGTGGTTACTATTTTAAAAGTGCTGGTGCAGCAAATAGATATTATGGAAACGATGACGCCGATGGATTTTCTCGACTTTCGGGATATGCTGCGGCCTGCATCAGGCTTTCAGAGTTATCAGTTTAAAGTGCTGGAAGCAAAACTGGGTTTAAAGTTTGAAGACCGGCATGGACAAAATTATTACACATCGCAACTGAAAGAAAAAGATATTGCTATTATTAAAGATGCAGAAAGTGGTAAATCTGTTTTGCAATTAATAAATGCCTGGTTGGAAAGAATGCCGTTTATTACCGACAATTTCTGGAGCAATTATCAGCAGGTATATGTTGGCAGCCTGGCCGAAGTTGAAAAAAATAATGCTGCAACTTTTGAAACAGTTTTTAATAATGCAGATTTAACTATTGAAAGAAACCTTTCGCCTAAGGCATGCCGCTCGGCATTGTTTATTATGATGTACCATGGTTATCCCATGCTGGAACAACCTTTTCAATTATTAGATACACTTTTGGAAATTGACAACCAGTTAAGCAACTGGCGCAGCCGACACATAAACATGGTGCAGCGCATGATTGGCACCCGCATTGGTACCGGCGGCAGCACGGGAGCCGGTTATTTAAAAGCAGCGATGGATAAACATTATATTTTTAAAGAACTGGCGCAATTAAATAGTTTTTTGGTAGATAGAAAGAAGTTGCCGGTGTTGGAGAAAGGCGTGAATGAAAAGTTAGGGTATAATTTTTAAGTTATCAATAGGATTAATAAATTTTTGCACAAAGATTGCTCAGAAATTATTTTTTACTTCTTTTGTTTCAGCTTTTTTGTGCTGGTGCTTTCATTCAAAATAACTTTTGCATTTAAAGCTGTTACCACTTTTTTGCCTGTTTTTGCTTCCAGCTCTTTCCTTGCAACATTAGCAACATTTCCTCCCTGCTTTGCTATTTTTTTACTGTCTTCAAAAGTTCCGGGGTTCACCGCTGCTGAAATATCTTTTACAGATGCTTCGGCAAGCATGTTTAAAATAAGTTCGGTGTTGGTCATGTTATCCCGAAGATTTTCTTTTTTTAAGCCCTTTAGTATTTTATATTCTTTGGTGGTTTTATCTGCCCATGCTTTGGTAATAATATCGGTAAGTGTGGCAAATTGTACACCGGGTTTAAGTCCTCTTTTTTTCCATTCATCTGTAAGTTCTTTTCTTATTTCAATACTTTTTAGGCGTTGGTTAATCCAGCTTTCAGAATAACCAAGGTGTACATATTGTTCTAAAGCTCTGTCAATAGTAAGTTCGGGGTCCTGCATTTCATCTAATCTTTCAGCAGCCACTTTGGCCAGCCAGAGTTTAAAAGGTTCTGCCTTTCGCGATGGAATGGATTGTATGAGGCGAAAAAGTTGTTCGGTGTCAGCAATATCTGTTAAGCGCATTTTCCCATCTTCAGCTTCCATTTTCAAACGGTTACAATTTGTAACCGTTTCATTTCCTTCTTTTAAAAGCCTGTATTTTAATACTTTCCAATAATTT
>JBKJLT010000184.1:0-5366 GCA_046596765.1 Ferruginibacter sp.
TTATCAGAAATAAGGTTTGGAGAAAAATCGGCTTTCTGGCATGCTGTTGGCAAAAAAGTATAATACCGATTGTACTTTTTAGACAGGCCAACCGGTACCAGCCTACCGGCAGGCAGGTTTACCAAAAGCTTCCGCTCAAAGCCAATGCACATAATTTCAGCCAACGCACATTGGCCTATAATGAAATTATTTTTGGTATAACCTTTACAACCCAAGGCTCTTATACCAAGCTGCTGTATTTTTTACCATTACTTCAGTAGTAAAACTTGTGGTATACTTCCTGTAAGCCCGCTCAGCTATTTTATCTCTTTCATCCGGGTTTTCAAGTAAATAGATTATTTTTTTTGCCAGCGCTTTACTATCTCCTTTTTTTACCAGTAAACCGGTTTCGTTATTTACTACAATTTCATTGCCTGCTGCTGTATCAAATGCCACAACCGGTGTTTTAAGTGCAAAGGCTTCTATATACACCAGGCCAAATGGTTCAAAAAGAGAGGGCAGTATAATTACATCCGAATGACTGATGTAAGAATATGGGTGTGGTTTAAAGCCTAGAAATTCCACATTTTTTTGTAGTCCCAGTTTGTTTACTTTTTCTATGCAATTATTTTTTTCACTTCCTTCTCCCAACACCAGCAGCTTCACATCGGGAAATACCGCTGCTACCACGGGCATAGCATCCAGCAAAAAATGATGGCCCTTAAACAGTTCTATCCTGCCAACAATAATCAGTTGCGGATTTGCTTTTCTGCATTCCGCCCGGTACGCTTCCTTATCAAACGCTTCTACCTGTATTCCATGATGAATAAAAGGATAAGGCTTTGGTGAAAGTTTGATATTATGATACAGATTGGCCATACCCCCGGAGATGGTTACATTCATATCAATTTTACGCAAGGTATATTTGGTTACATAATAATACAGATCAGCGGGGATGTAAAACTTATCAGGTTCGTATTGCTGCAGCAGGTTTTCGGCATAACCATGTTTTGTAGAAATAAGATACAGATCACGAAAAAAAAGAGACTTCAATACCGAAGCTATCAGGTCGGAATTTAATAGATGAGCGTGAACAATTTTTATCCCGTTTTCTTTTAAATAGGTATTTATTTTTTTTGCTGTGCCAATTACCGATAACCTGCCTGCTGTAATCAGTTTGGTTTTAATGCCCAGCGCATTTAACTCCTCGCAATAACGGGAATAAACTTCTGCTGAAGTTGCCGGGCAAACAACTACCAGGTCGCAATCTATTCCATAGGCCTTAAGCCCGGGCAGTAAATGCTTCAGGTATTTTTCGGCACCCGATATGGCCTGTGTGTATATTAAATGAAGAATTTTCACTAAAAACTTATGTTGGTAATTAATTGCACAGCATATGCTCTGTTGCCATGTAACTTACTTATAATTTAAGCATTAAATATTTTGTTGTAACTATTCAGCATAGTTTTGTTACTGTAATTATCTTTTGCAAACCTGTAAGCATTGCTTGCCAGTTCAGCAGCTTTATCATTGTTTAAAATCAGTTCTAACATAGCGCTGCATAATTTTTGTACATCCCTCGCTGGCACCAATATACCATTTTCATTTTGCTTTATCATATTATCTACACCCAACACTTCAGATGCTATTATTGGTTTACAGCATGCCATTACCTGCATAATGGCTGTGCTCATAGTTTCGCCCAGCGTGGCATGCACATATATATCCAAAGAATTGATAAATGCCGGTAAAGCTGTCTCCTCCAGCATTCCAGTAAATTCAACTGCTTCATTAAGTTCCAGATCATTTACCTGTTTTTGCAAAGCAGGCATGCAAACTCCTTCGCCTGCTATATATAATTTAGCAGGCCGCACCAGTGCCGCCGATTGCAGCAGCAAAGCAAATGCTGCTATTAAAGTTTTGTGATCTTTTGTTTCAGATAACCTACTTTGCATTCCTATTTTAATATAAGGAAGCGAATTTTCAGGACCAGGTTTATACAGGTCCAGGTCAATACCGTTAGGAATTACAGCAGTTCTTTTATCAGAGAAGAATAATGTAAGTCTTTTTTTAATGAAATCCCTATACGCTGTACTTAAAAAAACAACTTTTGTTGCTGCCAGTAGCGAAACGCTCAAGCCAATCCATTCTAATTTTGTTTTTAAATGATTGGGCTGGGTTTCCCTAACAACGATTTTTATTTTTTTTGATATGGAGAGCACAGCTTTTTTAGCCGGGAAAATGTATGCACTGCTATGTAAAAAAATAACATCGGGTAATGATTGCCTGATTATTTTTTCGATTCTGGCATTTGCTGCAAGGTCAAATCCTGCTTTCTTTTTTACAAAATACCAGGGAATATTTCTTTGCACTGCTTTTTCAACATATCCTTCCCGTACATCTTCAATACCAAAAAACAACGCTTGATATTCATTTGTTTTATCAGCATCTCCATCTACCATCGAAAAAAAAACATTTCCGTGGCCACCTAAACCCGAATACAAAACATGTAAAACTTTCATTGTTTATTTATTTTAATCTCCGTTGTGCTTTTTATTTTGGTGAAACTCCGTAAAATATATAATAAGCTATCCTGGAGTAAAGCATCATACAACAAAATATAAAACAGGTGGGTTTTGCACTATTTAGTTACCTGATTTTTTGCAAATGTAGGTGTTTATTATGCTTTAAATGGCAAGCTAAAATTGACGGGAAGTACCTTTGCTATTAACCAACTCAGTTTCTGATTTTAAATTAACTCTTCATAAATTTTCAGCAGGTTTTTAATATAAATAGCTCTTCTTGCTGTTTTTTCGGCATATGATTTTGCATTAATGGCCATATTAATGATGTCAATTTTATTTTGCTGCACAGCAATTATCTGTTGAGCCGTTTTTGCAGCATCATTCAATGGAAAATAAATGGCATTGTCTTTTACAATACTTGTTAGTGGAGCAATATTCGACAGCATTACCGGCACAGAAGCTGCCATTGCTTCAAAAACCGATAAAGGAAATCCTTCGAATTTAGATGGCATAATAAAAAGATCGTACTGCTGAATTACAGTGGCCATATCATCTACCCGGCCCATCACTTTTACTTTTAAATTTTTATTATGTATAACCGTTTCATAACTGGTTTTATCGCCTTCGCCATAAATATCCAGGTAAATTTCCTTCTCTGTCAGGTATTCAAAAACCTTCAGCAGGTATTCAAAATTTTTAAGTTCTTTTAATACGCCCACAGCTACCAGGCGGAGTTTGTTTGTTTGCCGGTTATATTTTTGTTGAGGTAAATTAAAATACCGGTCTGCCACAAAATTATTAAGTACAAATATTTTTCCTCTAAACGGGATGGTTTTTAAAAAATCTGCTTTTGTAAAATCGGAAAGGCTGATGATATTGCAGCTCTTTTTTTTGAAATAAAATTCCCTGTCCATAAGCAGCATATACCATCTGGTTTCAGTATCCATAGATAAAGTACTGTGGATAGTATGTACATGCCGCACACCGGCAGGACAAACCAAGTGTGTGTAAAAACCCGCGGGGGTAAGGTGTGAGTGTACAATATCAATCTTGTTTTCAATTATAACTTTTCTTATTTCCCCCAATATTCTCAGGACATCCAAACCTCCTTTATAATTCAGGCAAATAATTTTTACATTTTTATCAACAAGATTCAACAGGCTGGATGCCTTGTTAAAATACAACAGGTAATTTTCTGTATGTTCATTTAAACCACCCGGCGAAAGAGAATTCACCAGCAAGGCCTCGGCTCCGCCAATGGTTAAGGAGTTGATAACATGAAGGACTTTTTTTTTCATTATTTACCTTGTTAACACAATTAATGAAAAGCCGCCAAATACTTTTACCCCAAGATCGGGTTTAATTTTATACAACATCCTGCGCAGCAGCTGCACAATTTTACCTGTAAACGACAAGCCTTTATTGTTTACCTCAAAAGCCGCCGGCGTGTAAAACCAGTCTACAACTTCCTGGCCTGCATCTGTTAAAGTTGCCAGTGCAGTGTCTTTCATAAAATAATGCAGGTGCCCAACTTTACTGCGTGCCGATACCGGATAATTGGTTAAGATTGACCAGAAAGACATATCCAATGGAATATGATAAATTTTGTAAGCTGCTTTTGTATTGCATTTTCTTACAAAGCCAATATAGTCCTCTACGTGTTCAAACACATCAATCATTAAAAGCAGGTCAAAGCTGTTGTTATTTTGCAGAAGGTCCTCCTGAAAAAAATTCAATCTTTCCTTTGTTCTTGTCTGTGCAAGTTTAAATGCATCGGGGGCTATTTCAAAACCCGAAAAATCAATATCCTTATCTGCCATCCGCTGCTGAAGCTGATTGAGTATTTCGCCGGCACCACAGCCAATTTCTGCAACTGATTTTGGTTGCAGCTTATTGCGCTCAATCAGTTTTAATATCTGCGTGGCCTTCCATGCAGAGTCTTCTACATGCCAGCCGGGGTTGGTTGCTAGATAGCCGCTGTTGTGAGCATGGTAATCATTATTTGTCATCTTCTTAATTATTTTTTTGCAAGTAACCCCAAAAAGCTTTTTATTAAAACCCTCAAATACATTTCGCTAAAATTACAATACTGTAATATATACTTTACTGCCTTTCTTTTCTGAGCAACTGTAACCTGCATGTCATAATAAATCCCAATAAAATATGCATTCATTCGCCGTTCCCATCTTTTCATAGCCGGATTAGAAAACCTGATCAATGCAAATTCTGCAAGTTCATGTATTGCAGCAAATTCATTTTTAAGCTTTTCTCCGTCCAAAGTAGCAGATTCATTATTGACGTGCTGACTCCAGTTGGCTACATCACTATCCGAAATAATTATTTTACCTAAAACAAAAAGCTTGGCTACCGAGTTAAAATCAGTAAACAGGCAATTGAATGTATAAAAATCCAGCCTGATAGCTTCTGCCCTTTTATAAAGCGTGGAGCAATGATGAAAATTCAAGATTTTGTAATACTGCAGAAAGTAAGATGCCCCATCAACCAGAATGGAATTTTCATCAATCTTTTTACTTTCGGGCAAAACAAGCATTACCTTGGATATATTATGGTTTGCCTGGTAAACTAATATTTGTTCATCATTGGTTTTCTTGATCTGCTCAATGGCTCTGCTTATAAAAGAACTGTCAGTAAAAAAATCATCCCCATCTAAATTAATTGCCCATTCGCCGGTTGCATATTCATAAAGCGCTTTATGGTAATTGGCTACCCGACCAATATTTACATCATTGCAAAAGTAGCGTACCCTTTTGTCGGTTAAAAACTGCTGTACAACATCACGGGTGGTATCAGTGCTGCAATCATCTGCAATATTAATCTCCAGGTTGGGGTAATCCTGCATCA
>JBKJLT010000555.1:0-3410 GCA_046596765.1 Ferruginibacter sp.
CGCGGTCGTCGCTGGTTTTAATTGTGGGTGTACGCTTAACTTTTCTGAAATGATCCACACACATGTTGTGTGCAATACGCATGGCCCAAGGCAAGAACTTTCCTTCATCGGTATAACGGCCACCTTTTAAAGTGTCAATTATACGGATAAAAACGTCCTGAAAGATGTCTTCAGTCAGGTACCGGTCTTTTACCAGTAAGTAAATAGATGTGTAAATTTTGTCCTTGTAACGCGTTACAATGGTTGCAAGGGCATTGGCATCGCCATCCATGTATAAATGGATAAGCTGCTGATCGGTCAGATTGTTCAGGATTTTCATAAACTTCTACAGTTTTAGATTGTTAGGATAATGTGTAACAGGTCCAAAAATGGTGAAAAAATACGTAGAAGTCTTTTAGATAGGCTTGTAACGGCTTTTCATTTTTTTGGATATTGGACTGTAAAAATAGAAGTTGTTTTATTATTTAGTGTGAGTACTAACGCCCAATCTTTAAAGTTTTTATACTTGGTAAAACTACGCTTTCAGATTTTAGGTCAGTATCCAACTATAAAATAAAACTAACACATAGTTGGTATAAAATTTTATATAAAAAAGAGCTTTAAGAAAATTTTCACATATTCATAGCAGCACAATTAATGTAGTATTTTTGATTATGGCAATAGTAAAAACAAAAATCAAAGCGGAATCTTTAACAAAGCAAAAGGATATTTATATAAAGGGAGCCAGAGTACATAATCTAAAAAATGTATCGGTTTCCATTCCAAGGGAAAAACTGATTGTTGTAACCGGCGTTTCAGGCTCCGGTAAATCTTCTTTAACAATTGATACATTATTTGCCGAAGGACAGCGCCGCTATGCCGAAAGCCTGAGTGCCTATGCCCGGCAGTTTATGCAGCGCATGAACAAACCCGATGTAGATTATATAAAAGGACTTTGCCCTGCTATTGCTATAGAACAAAAAGTAATTACCCGAACTCCCCGCAGTACGGTTGGCAGTATGACGGAGATTTATGATTACCTGCGGCTGCTTTTTGCCAGGGCTGGTAAAACCATATCGCCGGTTAGTGGTAAAGAAGTAAAAAAAGATGATGTGGCCGATGTGGTAAAAACTATTCAGAACCTTCCGGAAGGGGACAGAGTTGTTTTGCTTGTAACTTTTAAACAGCATGCAAAAAGAAGTGTCCCGGAAGAGTTGAGCATTTTATTACAAAAAGGTTTCAGCAGGTTGTACGTTAACCACGAGGTGGTAAGGATTGAAGACCTGCTGGAAGCTGATAAAAAAACAACTATAAAAAAAACAGATAAAGTCTATCTGCTGATTGACCGTCTGGTATCCAAAAAATTTGATGAAGATGAACTGCATCGTATTGCAGATTCAGTAAATACAGCTTTTTACGAAGGCGAAGGTGAAATGTTTCTTGAGGTGAATAAAGGCAAGCCGCTTCATTTTTCAAATAAGTTTGAAGCAGATGGAATTATATTTGAAGAGCCGGTTCCTAATTTATTCTCATTCAACAATCCCTTTGGCGCCTGCCCGGTTTGCGAAGGGTTTTCGCAGATACTTGGTATTGATCCTGACCTGATCATTCCTGATAAAAGCCTGAGTGTTTATGAAGGTGCTATTGCACCCTGGAAAGGCGAAAAGCTGGGTTTATGGAAGGAAGCATTTGTAAAGGCAGCAAAGAAATTTGATTTTCCGGTTCATAAAGCCATTATTGATTTAACCGAAAAACAATTGGCCGATTTATGGGAAGGCAATGAACATGCAAACGGCATCAACGATTTTTTTAAAGAAGTAGAACAGAATTTATACAAAGTACAGTATCGTGTTTTATTAAGCCGCTATCGTGGTCGAACTCTTTGCACCGCCTGCAAAGGTTATCGCCTGCGGCCAGAAGCATTGTATGTGAAAGTTGGCGCCCGCCCGGATGACCCGTTCGGACGGGGCAAACATATTGGCGAGTTATGCGAATTGCCGGTAAAAGATTTATATGTTTGGTTTGATAAATTAAAGTTGAGCGAATACGATCAGCAGGTTGCAAAAAGAATATTGATTGAAATTCATCACCGCATAAAAACATTGCTTGATGTAGGTTTGGGTTATCTTACTTTAAACCGTTTGGCAAACTCATTGAGTGGCGGCGAAAGCCAGCGTATTCAATTAACAAGAAGTTTGGGTAGTAACTTAACCAACTCATTATACATTTTAGATGAACCTTCTATCGGTTTGCACAGCCGTGATACTGAAAGACTCATCATTGTTTTAAAAGAATTAAGAGATTTAGGAAATACAGTGGTGGTGGTTGAGCATGATGAAATGATGATGAGGGAAGCCGACCATATCATTGATATGGGCCCGCTGGCAAGTCATTTGGGAGGAGAAGTGGTAGCCGAAGGTAATTATGATGAAATAATAAATAACCCAGAAAGCCTTACCGGTAAATACTTATCAGGGCAGATGAAGATTGAGCCACCTAAGCAGGTTCGCAAATGGAACCGTTTTGTAAAAGTAGAAGGTGCCAGACAAAATAATTTAAAAAATATTTCGGTTGAATTTCCATTGCAGGTTTTTTGTGTAGTAACGGGTGTTAGTGGTAGTGGTAAAACAACGTTGGTAAAACAAATTTTATATCCTGCTTTGCAAAAATTAAGGGGAGAAGGCGTTGAAAAAGCAGGATTGCATAAATCCATCAGTGGCGATGTTGATTTTATTGCACAGGTAGAAATGGTTGATCAGAATCCCATCGGAAAATCTTCCAGAAGCAACCCTGTTACTTATATTAAAGCGTATGATGAAATAAGAGACCTGTACAGTAAACAGCCCCTTAGTAAAATGCGTGGCTTTCAGCCAAAACATTTTTCTTTTAATGTTGATGGAGGAAGATGCGATGCCTGCAAGGGTGAGGGCGAACAAACTATTGAAATGCAGTTTTTGGCAGATGTACACCTTACCTGCGATGTGTGTACTGGTAAACGTTTTAAAGAAGAAGTACTGGAAGTAAAATACAAAGACAAAAGTATTTATGATGTGTTGGAAATGAGTGTGGATGATGCTATTGATTTTTTTGCAGCCAGTTATGGGGCAGATAAAAATGGGGCAGATGTGGCCAAAAAAATTCAACCCTTAAGTGATGTGGGATTGGGCTATGTAAAACTCGGGCAGTCATCTGATACTTTATCGGGTGGCGAAGCACAAAGAGTAAAGCTGGCCTCATTCCTTGGTAAAGGAAAAACACAAGGCAGTATCTTATTTATTTTTGATGAGCCTACAACCGGCCTTCATTTTCATGATATAAAAAAACTGCTGGCATCTTTTAATGCGCTGATAGAGCAGGGGCATACCATACTGGTTATTGAACACAATACCGATGTTATAAAAAGTGCCGACTGGGTAATTGACCTTGGCCCC
>JBKJLT010000444.1:0-2752 GCA_046596765.1 Ferruginibacter sp.
AATTTTTGGTAAGGATGCCAACGGGCTGATTGAATTCATTGCACACTTCCAGCAGGCCACGGGTGAGCCGGTATTTTTGTTCGGCAGGTTGGTAGCAATCGGTATTGCCGCTGAGCATGATGGGCGTAGCATCCCATTTTGGATGCATCAGGAATTTGCGCAGCAGTTTTGGTGCATTTTTTTTGACCAATATCTTTTGTTCAAAATCAAGCCCGGCACTGTAGCCCCAGTATTCATGCACATTACGGGCATAGCAGTAAATGCAGCCATGCTCACAACCGGCATAAGGGTTCATGCTGTAACCCATACCCACATCTTTACTTTCTACTTTGTTTACAATCGTTTTTGATTGCATTTCGATGTACTGCGTAGCAATGTTACTTGCTTCCCAATCATCAATGCCTTCAATATGCTCCTGTGTTTTTTCATCTTTTAAAAAACGGTTTTTAGTATTGAACTGTGCGCCGCGGCCGGCCAGGTATTGTGTCTTTTCTTCCTGCTGGGCGGCGGATACTTTGTGATGATCCTGCTGAAGTTTTTTATTTTCCATTGATTTTTTATTTGTTACACAAATAATTTTTGCCACTGATACTTCGACAAGCTCAGTACACTGATTAACACTGATTTTTATTTATGCTATTCTGAAATTTTTTTTCCTTTCCTCCTTTTCTCTACTGAGCTTGTCGAAGTATGTCCTCTTAGCCAAATAACTCTCCTTGTTTTGTAGCCACCGGTAAATTTTGAAATTCAAACCGCTTTGCAATCTGGTATTTCATTTCGCCAAACGGGCGCTTTAGTAACAACATACTATCAGCAATAAATCGGCCTGTAAAATATTTATGACTGTACTCTAACCAGCCCTGCTCATATTGCCAAGGCAATAGTTTGCGGGCAATGGTTAAATGCGGTTCCAGAATAAAATGTGGCTTGTTGTCATCATCAAATTTCATCAGTCGTTGTGTTTCTGTACGGATGGTTTTTACCAGCGATTGTACAGGCACTTTAGATGTTATATTTATGTAGATGGTATGCGATGGAAAACTACCATAGTCTTTAAGCTCTACCTTCAGCGGGTGATGCCCCATAGCAACCTGGTTTAGCCGGTTCATGATGCGTTCTTCCAGCATTTCGTACTGTAAAAAATTTACCAGTGTAATGTGCGGTTTCCCCCAACGGCCATTTACGGCCTTGTACTTTTCGTAAAACTCATTTTTCACTGCCATTATCTTATTTCGCAATTCCTCATGCGGACTAAGCACCAATAAGTATTCGTATACTTTGTACCCGGGTAATTGTGTTATAATCTTTTCCATTATTTTAAAATATTCAGGTTATTAATTTTGTTAGCTAATTATTTTAGCATAAATTTACTAAATTATTTGGTAAATAAAATTAATTTTTATGGAAGAAGAATATTTTTTTGGCAGCGGGTATAAGGGCTCTAAAAAATTTACCCAGCAGGATGTACCTACGGCAAACGCCACAGGCTTTGGTGCTGCCGCAGATGATTATATGGAACGGGGTATTGACCTGAATGAGCAGTTGATCATGAATAAGCCTGCTACTTTTTTCTTTAAAATGAATGGCGAAGCCATGACTGGTGCAGGGATACAGCGGGGCGATGTATTGATTGTGGATCGCTCCATAAAAGCTGCAAATGGCAAAATAATTGTTGCCGTAGTGGATGGCGAGATGGTAGTGAGGCGTTATTCTCAAACGATGAATAAAGTTTTGCTGTTGCCCGAAAATGAAAAGTTTAAATCCATTGAAATCGGGGAGTTTATGACATATCAATGCTGGGGCATAGTAACCTGTGTTATACATATCCTGGACAATGCCCTGCTGGGCTTTTTGAATAACAGCAAATAGACCCGGGAATGAAAGGCATTGTAGACTGGTAAACCCCGTCAGCGGTTGTAAACCCTGACGGCGGTTGGCTAAAAAGGAAAAATTTTTTATTGATAAAAAATAAATCTATGTACATAGAACCATTAGCAGAAGGTAAATATTTTCACATTTATAACCGGGGAGTAAATGGTGAGGATATTTTTAAGGAGCATAGAAATTATTACTTTTTCCTTCAACAATACAATATGTATTGCAGCAAGGTACTTGAAACCTTTGCGTATACACTACTTAAGAATCACTTTCATTTATTAGTATTTGTAAAAGAAAATGTGTGGGAACCGAAGCGTAATGGAGAAGGAATGATAACGCTAAACGCTTCTAAACAGCTATCTCATTTTTTTAATTCTTACGCACAAGCCATTAATAAAGCCAATAACAGAACCGGGCCTTTATTTGAATCTCCATTTGAAAGAAAGCTGATTGATAACGAGTCTTACCTTACTTCAATGATATATTATTGTCATCATAATGCACAGAAACATGGATTTGTAACGGATTTTAAAGATTGGGAGTTCTCATCTTACCACGATATACTGAAAAATAAAAATTCTTTTTTAGCATCTCAAAAAGTATTGGATTGGTTTGGGAATGCTTCGGCTTTTGAAAAAGCACATGCAAATAAAAACCAGCCATTTGACATAAGCAGATTTGTTGTAGAATAAAGGCGGGCTCTATATACAACCGCCGTCAGGGTTTGCAACCGCTAACGGGGTTGCGCCAACAGTTTTAATTAAATAAACATGAAAGGCATTGTAGATTGTAACAGTTTTTATTGCAGTTGCGAAAGGTTATTTAAGCCGCACCTGGATGATAAACCTGTTGTGGTATTGAGTAATAATGACGG
>JBKJLT010000449.1:0-2832 GCA_046596765.1 Ferruginibacter sp.
TAATTATTTTGGTTGTTTTCTTTTTCCAGTTGCTCAATGGTTTTCTTCGCTGCTGCCAGTCGAATCGCTTTATTCTTCTCCACCAGTTTAGCCGTTGCCCATTTTTCTACTTTGTGATGAAGTGGAACTAATAATGCTGCAATACAAACCAGTGCCAGCAACATCAGCAGCGGGGAGTGGTTGGTTATTCTTTCTAAAAAAGGATGGAGTAAGAGGTTGAGAAATTCAAAAACGATCAGTAAGGCGATCACTCCTAAAAACTCAATCAATTTTGTATTTGTAATAAAACTACGGCTGAGTAATAAAAAGATAATGATGAAGCTGATGATGCCGAAAGCTATTAATGCAAATTGGATATTTTGTTTGCGTTCATCATTGGCCTTTATTTTTTCTGCTGCTAATTCCTGCTGGCGCATTTGCTCACGGAAACTCATGGCTTCCATATTTCTTGTTTTATCCATGCTGTAAAGCGAATCTTTTGCTGTCATGGCCAAACGGAAATATTTATTTACGCTGTCCTGCTTTTTGCTTTCTTCAAAACTTTTATAGAGATATTCATACGAGCGCATGGTTTGTTCTCTGAACCCTAACGGGCCGGATATTTGAATTGACAGGTGTGCATAATAATTTGCACTGTCATATTGTTTGATGGCGAGGAAGGCCTGGGCAAAATCATTATTTACATAAGCAATACCAAAACTATTCTGTTCTTTCATCCTGGTTAAATAATAACCCATCGATTTTCGTAAAAAGGGTATTGCAATATCGTATTCATTAGCTGCCATATAATTTTCGGCTAAGGTGCTCAGGGAAATAGGAAGCAGTTCATAATCTTTATTCTCCGTATCAATGGTAACAGCTTTTTGAGCATACAGTAATCCCGAATCAGGCATTACTGCAAGAGCATAAGCAACACTGATGTCGTTATATATGCCCGACAAACATTTCTTTGCGTCAGTAGTTTGCGCCAGGAGAATTGCTTTTTTTAAATAGTTAAAGGATTGTTCATAATTTTTAGCGAATAGAAAAGCCATGCCAATTACATGATTTGAATTCATAATGCCATAAACATCCTGTCGTTTTTCAAAACGGGATAAGATAGGGGCAGCCAGGTTTAATGCAGCGGAGTAATCTCCTTTGAAAACTAACGCATAAGCAAGATATAATTCTGCATAATCGGCACCAACCACATCGTTTTGTTTCTTAAGCGATGTAAACAAATCCACTGCATGAGCGATTGTGATGCTATCTGCAAATGAAACTTTAATCATATCCAGATAAGTATACAGGCATCGTCCTTTTTCTTCATCGGTTTTTGTAAGGCGATATTTTGTTTTCAGGCTGTCGGGCATGGGCTGGCAGTATGCAACAGTTGCGCTGCAAAAAACAACCAGGAAAAGTATTATTTTTTTCATGCTTAATTATTTTTATTTCCTTCCAATTGTTCAATCGTTTTCTTTGCCGCCGCCAAGCGTATCTTTTTATTCTTCTCCACCAGTTTTGCCGTTGCCCATTTTTCTACCCGGTGATGTAACGGAACCAGCAATGCTGCAATGCAAACCAATGCCAGCAGCATCAAAACAGGGGAGTGGTTTGTAACTCTTTCTAAAAATGGATGCAGTAATAAATTGAGAAATTCAAAGACAATAAGTAAGGCAATAACTCCAAAAAAATTTATCACTTTTTCATTGGTGATAAAGCTGCGGCTTAGCAATAAAAATAATATTACAAATGTGATGATACATAACGCAATTAATGCAAATTGGATATTTTGTTTGCGTTGTTCTTCAGCCTTCATTCTTTCCTCAGTTAATTTCACTTGTTTAATTTCATTTTCAAATGTCAGCAATTGAGTTTGACGGGTTGTTTTTGCACTGAACACGCTATCATTGGCTGTTCTGTAAATCTCTGAATATTTTAAAGCACTATCGCTGTTATAATTTTTATAAAGTGCCAAAAGAAGCTTTGCAGGTTTAATACTGTAGTTAAAAAATGGCGTGTTTTGTACAGCGGCAATTGCTTTTTTTGCATATAGAATACTTGAATCTCTTTGATTAATATCATTGAAATATTGAGCCCTGGAAGTGTATGTCCAGTTTAATTGTTTGGGCGCTTTTGTTTTAATTCCTTCCTGTACAGACATGTTGAAATAGCTATTTGCCAGTTCGGTATTGCCCATTTTGCTTTGAATAGCACTTAAGGTATTAAACGTATAGCCTATATAATCATAATAATGAATTCGCATACTCACTTCATATTCCATTTGTGAATACTTGAATGCAGAATCTATTTGATTGAGTGCCAGGTAAACATCAGCCAGGTTGCCAAAAGCCCAGGCCTTTGCTTTATCATATTTCAACTTATCTGCTATTGCTTGCACTGATAAATAGTAACTAATAGCTTTGGGGTAATTTGCTAAATCTTTATAAACATTTCCGATTAAGTGATTAATATATGCCACTATTCGCTCATTTCCTGTTTGCTGTGCTATATCACTTGCATTAAAGTGATATTCTAAGCTCTTTTTTGCATCTCCAAAGCTCCTGTAATTGTTGGCTATACGTCCCAGGGCAAACGTCTCACCAATTTTATCTTTTTTTTCTTTTGAATAAACCAAAAGCTTTTGGGCATTTGTTAAATCCAGCAGCGGGTTGGATTCTGCAGTATTGGAAAAGAAATTAAATAACATTTCAAAGCGTGTGTTGTCATCTTTTTCAGCAGTAATTTTTGGTAACAAAGAATCAATCTGTGTTTGTGCAAATGAAATTTGAATGATTACTGATAAAACTAACAACAGTATTATTTTTTTCATAATTAATTTGTTTGCATTTT
>JBKJLT010000584.1:0-5513 GCA_046596765.1 Ferruginibacter sp.
GTACTGCTGCAGATGCGTACCGCAGCGAAATGATTAATAAAATCAAATTTATTAAGCAGGCAATCATTGAAACGCCAGGCCTGCCGCTAAATGTTTCCAAAATAATCGCTGCACTCGAAAAAAGATTAACAGATGTAAATACAAAATTGAATGGCGATGCAACATTGGCAAGAAGGGAATTTGAATCTTCACCATCTATCAATAACAGAATTGGTTCTATTACAGGCGGTTTGTGGGCAACTACGGCTGCGCCAACAACAACTTTCATCAATTCTTACCAAACAGCGGCCAGGCTGTTTACACCGGTGTATAATGAGCTGAAGTCAATTGGGATTGAAATAAAAAACGTGGAAAATATATTGGATACTAATAAAGCACCTTATACACCAGGGCGCTTACCTGATTGGAATGGTAATTGAGCGGATAATTTTAATTAAAACATATTCTGTGTTTCCGTGCCTCTTTTGCAATATTTAAAAATAAATTTGGTTAAACTAAAATAGTTAGTATATTTGTACTAATCAAATTAGTTGCACCATGTCATTAGCAGGACAAAACCTCAAATACTTGCGCAAACTCCGTGGATGGACACAGGAAGAATTTGCGATCAAAATTGGTATCAAACGTTCTTTAATTGGCGCTTACGAAGAAGAGCGTGCCGACCCAAGACTGGATGTATTGGAAATATTAGCCGATATGTTCAAGCTTTCGCTTGATGAGTTATTGCTTAAAGATTTAAGTGATACTACGGCTACTTATCTTTCCAGGCGCCGTCAACAAAAAATGATGGCTGTTGAGCGCAATGTAATACACTTTGTGCCAGTAAAAGCGGCAGCCGGTTACCTGGCCAGTTATGCTGATACAGAGTTCATTGATGAACTGAACACTTTTACTTTGCCCATGTTGGCCGGTGGTAATTATCGTGCTTTTGAAATAATTGGCGATAGTATGTTACCCACACCAAGTGGCAGTATTATTGTTGGCGAAAAAATTGAAAACACCGACGATATTAAAAACACCCAGGCATATATTGTGGTAAGCCGCAACGAGGGTATTGTTTATAAAAGGGTTGAGAAGAGTGGCCGCAGTAAAGGCAAATTAACCTTGGTTAGTGATAACCCGCAGTACCAGCCATACCAGGTAAATGCCGAGGATGTGGTGGAACTATGGCAGGCGCAAATGGTGATAAGTAAAGTAGCCATGCAACAGCGTTGGGATGTAAGCTCATTGGCGAGCATGGTAAATAATTTACAGAGCCAGGTAAGTAATTTAAAGAAGAAGATGAACTAAAATTGAATAAAAGTCTTTAAGGATTTTTACAACAGGCAGGCAATGAACTCAAAGGAATTATTGATATTGAATTTTGAAGAAGTGAGGCGCAGAAGCATAAAAGTGTGGAAAGGCATTTCAGAACAAAACCTTTTCTGGAAGCCGGATGATGGAGCGATGAGTTGCTTTCAGATGGTAAGGCATGTGCTGGAATCGGAAAATATTTATCACCAGATCATCTTGTATCACGGCGCATTGGGTGATTATGAAAGTCCTTTAACCGGAAATCCATATACAAGCATTGAAGATGAATTAAAAAATGCGCAGCCTTACCGGGAAAAATTTCTGAAAATGATACACGGGCTTACATTGAGAGATCTTGAGGAAGTGTACATTACCCGCAAGGATAAAAACCAGCATCGTAAACTTGGCGATTATTTATTGCGGGTTGCATACCACGAGGGAGTGCATACCGGGCAGTTGCTCGATTATTTACGCACATTAAAAGCACCACGGGCTGTAATTTGGGATTAACTTTTATCTTTACTACATAACTAAAATACGCAACCAGATACATCGATTAATAATTAAAAAAACACAGTTATGATTAAGCTTCAGATCATCGGCAATCTTGGTAAAGATTGCATCGTAAAAGAAATCAACGGTAAACACGTTATCAATTTCAGCGTAGCACACACCGAGCGTTTTAAAGACGCACAGGGCGTTCAAAAAGAAAAAACAACCTGGGCAGAATGTGCCTATTGGACGGACCGCACAGCCATTGCACCTTATCTCCTTAAAGGAACAACAGTTTTTGCAGAAGGTACACCCGAAGTTGAGCTATATACCAACAAGGAAGGGCAGCCTGCTACTACCTTACGCATGCGGGTACAAAACGTTCAGTTGCTGGGAAGTAACAGGGAGAGCCAGAGTTCTCAAAGTTCACAGGGTTCGGCTTCTAACTCAGGCAATGTAACCAATACGGGCATGGGTACTGCACCGGTTGTAAAAACTGAGTCTGCCAATACATCAGCCCCGGTTGATGATTTACCGTTTTAAGATTTTGTTTCCCACAAATTCACTTAGAATTTCCTGCGGAAATTTTTATTTGCCACGGAAGCACGGAAACACAGAAAATACATTTTCCATTCTTCAATTCTGTGTTTCAGTGCTTCTGTGGCAATTTTAGTTTTGCCAAAGGCAAAGCCTTTGTTTATCCTGACTTCCTCACTTGGTTCACTCAAATGTTTGGAAAGGAGGATTTCCTGCGGAATTTTTTTTTTGCCACTGAGGTACTGAAACACAGAACAATACATTTTCAATTCTGACCTTCCGTGCTTCTGTGGCAATTTTAGTTTTGCCAAAGGCAAAGCCTTTGTGTTTCCTGCAAGTTTTTTCAAACTCTCTAATTTTTTGGAGCAACTAATTGAAAATAAAATGTGTCTATTGACAAAACTATTTTTATGACCTGGAAATGTTTTAGTCCCTTTATTTTTTGCACCTCTTTTATCATCCTTCTATTTGGTTGTAATAAGCAACAAAACAAGGATAATTGTTTATCATACAAAAAAGCTCCGGGAATAAGTATTGTAGGAGCCAATACTGCCTTAGTAAATCAAGAGGTAGTTCTGACCGTTTCTTTTGGTTGCTTTAATGGTTGTGGACAGTTTGGTAATTTTGAAGAAACAATAGCTGGAAATACATCAACAATAAATGTAAATGCTAAATACGAGGGATGCATTTGTACACAAGATGCTCCAATTCGAACAGCTTTGTACAAATTTAAAAAATCACAAACAGGCACTTATGAACTGAAATTTTTTCAGGGAGAAAACTCGTATTTATCCTATACAATTATCGTACAATAAACCTAGATGCAATATTGGTATTTGCAAAGTCTGGGCGGTCGGAGGTGATGTTTCAACTTTTTACCTGCCCGTTCTCTGTTCTTGTGGTAAATTTTGCATGGCCAATATTTTTCATAAAGTTTTATCTTGTGCAAAACGCTTTGCATGAAACCTAAAATATTATTTCTCTTTTTATTTTCCTTGCTTTCCTCTTTTTCCCTCATAGCCCAAAAAAACTTTCTACAATATGTAGATCCATTTATCGGCACAGGCGGCCACGGACATACATATCCCGGTGCAACATTGCCGCATGGTATGGTGCAGTTAAGCCCAGATACCAGGCTGGATGGTTGGGATGGTTGTGGCGGCTATCACTATTCTGATAATTTTATTTACGGTTTTTCACTCACACATTTAAGTGGCACAGGCGTAAGTGATTATGGAGATATATTGTTAATGCCCACGACCGGGAAACCATCGCCCGAAAATAAGATATATGGTTCTAAATTTTCTCATGCCAATGAAAAAGCAACTGCCGGTTTTTATTCGGTAAAATTGGATGATGATAATATTACAGCAGAGCTTACAGCAACAACAAGGGTGGGGTTTCACCGGTATAAATTTTCTGGCAGCAGCAATAATAATATCATCCTTGATCTGAAACATCGTGACGAAGTAATTGAATCTTCATTAAAGATAATTGACTTGCACACCGTTGCAGGCCTCAGGCGCAGCAGGGCCTGGGCTAATAATCAATATGTATATTTTGTTATTGAGTTTTCAAAACCGTTTAGCAAAACCGGTTTTTGGAAAAATGATACTTTAATGTCATTGGGCTCATCAGAATTAAAAAATTCAAAAAACATAAAAGCATTTTTTCAGTTTGATGAAGCGATGGTAATGGCTAAAGTTGCACTTTCGGCTGTGAGTATTGAAGGCGCACAAAATAATCTTGCAAAAGAATTACCCGGTTGGGATTTTGAAAAAGCCAAAACTGATGCTGAAAAGATATGGAATGATGAACTGAGCAGGATAGAAGTAAGCAGCAGTGATACAAAGCAATTACGTACTTTTTATACTGCATTATATCATACTGCTATTGTGCCCAATATTAACCAGGATGTGGATGGGCAATATCGTGGAAGAGACAATCAGATTCATACTGCAACCGGCTTTACTAATTATTCTGTTTTTTCTTTGTGGGATACTTACAGGGGAGCACATCCATTATACACCATCATTGATCAAAAACGAACACTGGATTATATCAATTCTTTTTTGGTACAGTATCAACAAGGTGGCCGCCTGCCTGTTTGGGAACTAAGCAGTTGCGAAACAGATTGTATGATTGGTTACCACAGTGTGCCGGTAATTGTGGATGCATATAATAAAGGCATTAAACAATTTGATACTAAACTGGCTTTAGAAGCCATGAAGAAATCTGCCACCTGGAATCACCTGGGATTGCCGGCATTAATGGATCATGGACTTTTAGAAATGGACGACGAACATGAAAGCGTAAGCAAAACACTGGAGTATGCCTATGACGACTGGTGCATTGCACAGTTTGCAAAATCGCTTGGTAATATGGATGATTACAACTACTATATAAAAAGGGCACAATCGTATAAAAATATATTTGACGTGCAAACCGGTTTCATGCGGCCACGCAAAAACGGTAGCTGGCTTTCGCCTTTCGATCCCCGTGAAGTAAATAACAATTTTACCGAAGCCAATAGCTGGCAATATTCTTTTTACACACCACAGGATATTAACGGTTACATAGACATGATTGGCGGCAGAAAAAAGATGGAAGAGAAATTAGATAAATTATTTACCGAAAACTCTAAAACAACCGGCAGAGATCAAAGTGATATTACCGGCCTTATTGGCCAGTATGCACATGGCAACGAACCCAGCCATCATATTGCTTATCTGTATAATTTTGCAGGAGCACCTTATAAAACGCAGGCCATGGTTCATCGTATTTTAAATGAAATGTACCATGATACACCCGATGGACTGGAAGGCAATGAAGACTGCGGGCAGATGAGTGCCTGGTATGTGTTAAGTGCATTAGGTTTTTACCCGGTAACGCCGGGCACAACTGATTATATCATTGGTACGCCGCTGTTTGCTTCTGCAAAAATTCATTTGGAGAATGGCAAAACATTTGAAATAAATGCCGGTAATTTGAGCAACGATAAATTTTATATACAGTCTGCAAAATTGAATGATAAGTTACATAACAAAGCATTCATTTCTTACTTCGATATAAACAATGGCGGCAGTTTAAATTTTGTGATGGGTGCCAATCCATCGGCCTTTGGCACTGTTGATCTTCCATCTACAGCCATAACCGATAACAAAATTATTTTGAACCCTGTTATTGATGGT
>JBKJLT010000009.1:0-12575 GCA_046596765.1 Ferruginibacter sp.
CCCACAAACAGAATGTACTGAAGCTATTATTTGGCAAAAAATATTTTATCGATAATAATGATGACAGCCGCGAGGTTGGATTTGACCTCCACCCCGGCGATCTGTCTGTACACGATGGCCGTTTATGGCACAGGGTAAAACAATCCCCTCTTTTTGGTGAAGCGAGCCGCCGCAGGGTCATGTATATACCTTTCGTTACCGGAAAATATAAGCCAAAGGATGAGAACAGCAAAACGCCGTTCTACCACAGGTTTACTTCAAAAGTTCATCATTAAGTACAGTAATAAAAATATTACAGGGGCCAACATGCTGTTGGCCTTTTGTATTACCGGGAACCCGCAGTCCAGGCTATGGTGAAAGCCTGCCTCCTATTTTAATTCCAATTATTAATTATTAATTACTAACTATCAATTACTTATGTCCTACGCTCTAATAACCGGAGCCAGCAAAGGAATCGGCAAAGCCATAGCAGAAGAACTGGCTTCCAGGCAGGTAAACCTGCTCCTGGTAGCCCGCGGTGAGGCTTTATTGAAAGAAGTATCTGCTGACCTCTCTGCCAGGTACGGTGTGCAGGCCGATCATCTTGCCATTGACCTCTCAGAGCCCGGCTCTCCGGCCCAGCTCGCGGCTTGGGTGGTGCAAAAAGGCTGCCAGGTGAGCATACTGGTAAATAATGCCGGATATGGTTTAAGTGGCGCATTCGACAGCTATACCTCAAAAGAACACATTGATATGATGCGGGTAAACATGAACGTACCGGTAGAATTATCTATGCTGTTCATTCCTCATTTGAAACAGCATCCTAAAAGCTATATCCTGAATATTGTAAGTTCTGCCGCGTACCAGGCAGTGCCCGGATTGAGTGTGTATGCAGCCAGTAAAGCTTTTATGCTGAACTTCAGTCGTGGATTGCGATACGAGCTACGTAAAACCAATATATCGGTAACGGCGGTCAGCCCGGGCGCTACTGCCACTGATTTTTCAAACCGTGCCAGGATTGGGCGTAAAGCGCTGAAAGCCGCTGAAAAACTTAATATGACGCCAAAAGCGGTTGCAAAGATTGCTGTGGATGCGATGTTTGCACGAAAAACTGAAATAGTTACCGGTTTCATTAATAAGGTTGGCGCCTTTCTTGTCTGGTTATTACCCAAAGGCCTGGCCGAAAAAACCGCTGCAGGATTATATGAGATGGATTAATTCATAGAATCAACACGATAGGTTTTGCCAATTCTTTGTAAGCCATTATATTTGCAGCCCCAAACGGGAATGGCTGCGTAGCTCAACTGAATAGAGTACCTCACTACGGATGAGGGGGTTTCAGGTTTGAATCCTGACGCGGTCACAAAAAGGTCTGATTTATCAGGCCTTTTTTTATTTTAGAGCAATGTTTTATGCATATATTTTACAATCTGAAGTTAATGGCCATTTTTACAAAGGATCAACAGAATACATAGAAGCCAGGATTAACCAGCATAATGGCGGTTTAGTAAACTATACTAATAGATACAAACCATGGAAACTTGTTTATTTCGAAATATTCAATTCGAGAGCAGAAGTAATGGCAAGAGAGAAATTCTTAAAATCTGGTACCACCTCTTAACACTTTGAATATCAATTGTCCTATTTTATTTACAAGTAAATGTCGGAAATTTCCACCATTAAAAGCAATTTAGTATATTTGTGATGGAATTTGCCAACAAAATGAAGTAATTAAATTGTTGGCATTTACCAACATTATTCACCAATAATACATTTAAAGATGGAAAAAGCTGTCAAATACTGGTACGCAATGAGTGACCCGGCAATTTTGGAGGTATTGGGTAACTTCATTCAACAGGCCCGGTTGCAGCAAAACAAAACGCAGCAGCAGGTAGCGGCGGCGGCGGGCATCAACCGTTCTACAATGGTGCAGGTTGAAAATGGCGGCGGTGGTACATTACTTTCTTTTATTCAAATATTAAGGGGTTTAGAGCAGCTACAATTGTTTCAAAGTTTTGAAATAAAGCAACAGCTCAGTCCGTTGCAATTGGCTAAAATTGACCAGAAAAAGCGGCAAAGGGCAAGCAATAAAAAAGCCACCCCAATTGAAAAAACTAAAAGCGACTGGTAATGATAGCAACAGCATTCATCAACATCTGGAACAAACGGGTTGGAGCCATTGCATGGGATTTGGATACCGAGCTGGCTTCCATTGAATTTGAATCCTCATTCCTTACAAATAAATGGGATTTATCGCCATTGAAAATCCCGATTGCCGATGCAGCAAAACGGGTATTTTCTTTTCCTGAATTAAGAGGTACAACTACATTCAAAGGCTTACCCGGCTTACTTGCCGATGTATTGCCGGATAAATATGGTAACAGCCTGATTAATGCCTGGCTTTCAAGAAATGGCCGCCCTACCGATAGTATGAACCCGGTAGAACTGCTTTGCTTTATCGGCAAAAGAGGTATGGGAGCATTAGAGTTTGAACCCATAGTTCCCAAAACAAATAACGGAGCTACCAAAATTGAATTAGACAGTTTGATAAATATTGCCCAGGAAATACTCTCTGGCAGGCAGGATTTTAATACCAATCTTTCTGGTGATGAAGCAAAAGCATTGAGTGATATTTTAAAGATTGGTTCCTCTGCCGGTGGTGCAAGGGCTAAAGCAGTGATAGCATTTAATCCAGATACAAAAGAAATTCGTTCCGGTCAAGCGGATGCACCAAAAGGATTCTCCCATTGGCTGCTGAAATTTGACGGCGTTACAGACCAGCAGTTAGGTACATCATCCGGTTATGGCCGGGTTGAAATGGCTTACCATCTGATGGCAAAAGAAGCCGAAATAGAAATGACAGAATGCAGGTTGCTGGAAGAAAAGAGCAGGGCTCATTTTATGACCAGGCGTTTTGACAGAGAACACGGCAAAGGCAAACTGCATATACAAAGTTTTTGTGCCATGGCACATTATGATTTTAATGATGTTACTGGGTACAGCTATGAACAATTATTTGAAACCATGCGTAGCATGTTATTACCATACACAGATGCAGAACAGTTATACAGACGAATGGTATTTAATGTAATGGCAAGAAATTGTGATGACCATACCAAGAATTTCGCTTTTATCATGGATAAATCCGGGACATGGAAACTGGCTCCTGCCTTTGATATTTGTCATTCATACCGTCCGGGGAGTACATGGGTTAGTCAGCATTCATTGAGTATAAATGGCAAGAGGCAGAATATTACCCGTGATGATTTATTATCAGTAGCTAAAAAAATGAATGTAAAAAAAGCAGAGGCGATAATTAACCAGGTGAAGAACGTAGTAAGCAGGTGGAAAGATTTTGGAACCCAAACAAATGTGAAAGATGATTTGAAAGATGCGATAGATAAGACTTTATTGTTATTGTAATAACTCAGTAATTATAATAAACTGATTTTAAACTATATATAAATTTTCTTGGGCATCTTCACATCTACATCCGAGCCTTTGGCAAGAAATATAGATACCGGTTCTACATTTTGTATAAAAGGAACAAAGGGTGCCCCGTATAGTTTTTCAACATCACAGTCAAGCCTGTAATCCGTAACCGGGTACACCTGCCAGCGATGATGAGCCAGCGAGTATTCAATAGTAGTTGTTTCATTTAGTTTATTGTAGCCATAGTAGTGTTCAAAAATAAATTCTTCTTCAGAGCCTGCTACAATATCCTTTAATACAGGATTGGCTTTTACCCACATCAAATTCCAATCCTGGTTTTTCTTTTTCCAATGGTAAGCTACTTGCAGTTCATTGTTATTAAGATTGATGGCATGATTCATTTTAGCGGTACTGTAATGTTCGTTATAAAAAAGATTAGCCATACCAGCAACTAAAACCTGCGGCACTATCTCTGAAATAAAACCAACACCTCTTCTCCAGTTATTGCCATCAAAATATTTAATATAGTAACGCAGGTTTACTTCCTCAAAATTTATAAAGCCTGGCCATTTAATTCCCAGCACGCGGGTGTTGTTGAACAAAAAACCAACTACACTTACAATCGCTTTGCCATTATAGAAATCTATTGCAGTGTAAGGTGGCAAATATGGTTGTAATATCGCAGCATCCACTTCATAATTAAACATAACAAGGTACTCCCAGCGTGCTGATAAAAATATTTTTGAAGCCATACTAACTTATTTTTTTTGGCTGAATACCAGGCTTTGCATACGAATAACGTTTTATCAATTCTGTTGTATAGTACCCGTCAATTCCATTGCTACAGATAGAGGTTGCTTTATCCAGGTGAAGAAAACCATCTTCAGAAACAATGTTATTATCAATTTGTATGGAAATTATTTTTCCAATGACAAGAAAGGTAGCATTTAATTCAATGGGAATAATTTGTTGCAGCGATAATGCATATTTAATGCCGCTTTCTTTTACAAAAGGGGCAGGAATATTTTCCTGAAACTCCGGTGTCAACCCTACTTCTCCAAACTCACTTATTCCGGCTTCATATTTTGCACTTGTTTGATGCGCCAGGTGCACAAAAGAAGGATGGATATGATTGATGGTGTACACCCCGGTAGCCTTAATGTTGGCCAGGGTATGAGGGGCTGCCTTTAATGGCCGGTTGATATAGCCAACCAAAGGCGGATTGGAACCGATATGCACAATACTGCTGAAAATGCCTAGGTTGGTTTGCCCCAGCTCATTTACAGACCCAATAAGGTTTACAGACTTAAAGCCTGTAAGGCTATTGATAAAGTTAGCGCGGTAAACACGTTCCCACGATTCAATGTCTGTGATGCTGTAAGATGCCATTGGGTTAAATTATTTAATTGTAAAACAATACAGAGAGAAAATTGTTTTATAATGTATATGAGTGAAGTGGCGTTGATTTTCCCCCATCAGTTATTCAAATATCACCCCGCTTTGGAAAAAAACAGGCATATATACCTTGTGGAAGAATGGCTTTTCTTTCGCCAATATAATTTTCATCAACAGAAAATCGTGCTGCATCGATCCAGTATGAAGTTTTATGAGGCTTATCTCAAAGAAAAAGGTTTTTCAATACACTATATTGATACAACCGATGAAAGAAATGATGTAAGTAAATTGATTGAATTTTATTTCAACAAAAGATTATCAGTATTCATATTGCAGATGTAGTGGATTACTGGCTGACTAAACACATAAGAACAGCTTGTAAAAAATATTCAATAGCGCTAACCGTCCATAAGTCGCCATCTTTTTTGAATACAATGGAAGAAGTGGCTGCTTACTTCAGCAAAAAGAAAACATATTTTCAAAAAGATTTTTATATTCAGCAGCGAAAGCAGCGCAAACTATTATTGGAAGCTGACGGCAAACCAACCGGCGGCAAATGGAATTTTGATGAAGAAAACCGGATGAGGTTTGCCAAAAAAGAAGTAGTACCAATCGTTCATTTCCCGGCTGAAAACAGCTACACCACAGAAGCAAAAGAATATGCGCAGCAACATTTTTCTAAAAATTATGGAACCGCAGAGGCTTCCTATTTTTATGCATCTTCATTTAAAGAAGCAGAAGAGTGGCTAAATGATTTTTTAAAAAATCGGTTCGAAAAATTTGGGATATATGAAGATGCTATAGTTGCCAATGAAATCATCCTTCATCATTCTATGCTTACACCGATGCTGAACACGGGTTTGCTTACGCCTCAACAAATTTTAGATGCAGCAATAAATCATGCCAAAAAATATGATATTCCTTTAAATTCAGTAGAAGGTTTTATCCGTCAGATTATTGGCTGGAGGGAGTTTATACGGATTGTGTACGAAAGGGAAGGCAGTAAACAACGCACTACTAACTATTGGAAATTCAAACGAACCATTCCTGCCAGTTTCTGGACAGGAACTACCGGCATTCCTCCCATTGATATTACTATCAGAAAAGTTTTACAAACCGGCTATTGCCATCATATAGAAAGACTAATGGTGTTGGGCAATTTTATGTTGCTTTGCGAGTTTGACCCTGACGAGGTGTATAAATGGTTTATGGAATTATTTATTGATGCCTTCGATTGGGTGATGGTACCCAATGTATATGGTATGACACAGTTTGCCGATGGCGGATTGATGACAACCAAGCCATACATCAGCAGTAGTAATTATTTAATGAAGATGAGTGACTACGAGAAAGGAGACTGGCAGCAGGTATGGGATGGATTGTTTTGGCGTTTTATGCATATACATCGGGATTTCTTTTTACAAAACCCAAGGCTTGGTATGCTGGTGCGAACATTTGATAAAATGAGTGAAGAAAAAAGAAGTACCCATTTAGTAAATGCAGAAAAATATTTAAGTAGCATATGATACGAAAGAAACCCTGGAACCGGGTAAACATACCGGTGTACAGCGTTAGCAGCAAAAAGGCTGATAACTGCAACATGCACCTCATCACCTATGCTTCGCAGATAAGTATGAAGCCAAAACGTTTTATCTGCTGCATTTATCATGGCACACAAACCTTACTAAATATAGAAGCATCTGGTGAATTTGTATTGCAACTTCTCTCCTCTTCCCAATACAGGCTCGTTGATTTGCTGGGCAAAAAATCTGGAAAAACCATTGATAAAATAAGCCGCCTGCAAAAAAGAAATGAGTTGATGGAATGGAATGGTTTTTACATATTAAAAAACTGTTTGGCTGTTATGGAGCTAAAAGTAACCAGCAGTTTTGAAGGCGGTGACCACAAAGGTTTTTTATGTGATGTAGTGGCATATAAAAATTTGAACGAAGGAAATGCGCTTACGCTGGATACATTAAGAGAGAAAAAACTGATTCGCATTTAATGAAACAAAAAAAAAAGAAAATCTGCCTGTAAAAATATGTGTGTTATGTAACAAGCCATTTAGCTGGCGAAAGAAATGGGAAAAGGTTTGGGGCGAGGTGAAGTATTGCAGCGACAAATGCAGGATGAATAAAAGTAAATAAAAAATAAAATGTCAATTCTCGAAAAATCAAACACTTTTCCATTCTTCTGCTTTTTGTTTAACAAGAGAAACTTCGACTCAATGAAAGGTATCAAACCCCAGGGCAAGCCCCGGGGAATTCCTTAGATTAAAAACTAGTTTTTTAACGCTTGTCAGGTTATCGTTTATGTATCAAGGCCATTTTTAATGATAACGTTCTACAAAGTATAAATCAGGTAAGAGATATATTTTTAAAAAAAATATTTAGGGATTTTTAAACTTTTTTTTAAAAAATCTGTTTAATATTTATATCGAAAGATTAAACAAGTAGTTATTGCTAATTACAAACTGGCTAAAAATTTATTTATACCCCAAACCACTACCTATATGCATTCAACACTAATTGGGATTCTACCCATTGCAAACAACAATTACGTTGCCTTTACTTTTTTTGTGGGCACCATGGCCATGATGGCAGCCGCAGTATTCTTTTTCTTTGAGCTGAACAATGTACCCCAAAAGTGGCGAACATCTGTGCTTGTTTCCGGCCTTATCACTTTTATTGCTGCCGTACACTATTACTACATGAGGGGCTATAACCTGGAAACAGGTGAATCTCCTGTATTCTTCCGCTATGTTGACTGGATTTTGACTGTACCATTAATGTGTGTAGAATTTTATTTGATTACCAAAAAAGCTGGTGCAAAGGCAGGATTACTTTGGAATCTCATTATTGCATCTGTTGTAATGCTGGTAACCGGCTACATTGGGGAAGCTATTTACGGCAATGAAACACAAAGTTGGATTTGGGGATTGATAAGTGGATTGGCGTATTTCTACATTGTGTACCTCGTTTGGTTTGGTGAAGTAGCTAAACTTGCAGGTAATGCAGGGCCGGCAGTTGCCAAAGCTGTAAAAACTTTAGGTTGGTTTGTGCTGGTTGGATGGGCCATTTACCCCATTGGCTACATAGCAGGTACGACCGGTGGCCTGTTTGGCTTCCGGGTTTTTGAAGGCCTCTCTATGGATATTGTTTATAATATTGGTGATGCCATCAATAAAATTGGTTTTGGGCTGGTGATTTATGCACTGGCACAATCTGATAACACAGCATCCCCATCCCAGGCTTAATTGAAATTGAGAAGTGCAGTACAAATTGTATTTCACTTCTTACATTTTTAAAATTTATCTTCTAAAAAAAAGTTGTATGTTAAGAATTGTGTTATTATTATCAGGCAGTATGTTGTTGTTATTTCAACAATATATATTACCTGTTAATAACAGCACACAATTCATTATTTTTTTATCAGGAATACTTGTATTAGGAGTGCCTCATGGAGCGGCAGATTTGATGGTAGCCACACAAAATGCAACCAGCAATAAAAAATCATTTTCAAAATTTCGTTTTTTAGCCGTCTATATTTCAAGGCTTTTTTCATTTGCAGCAATCTTGTGGTTTTTTCCATTGGCAGGCAATCTTTTGTTCATTCTTTTTGCTGCTTACCATTTTGGAGAAACAGATTTATACCAGTTCAAGACCAACTCACTTTCAGGCAAAGCATTCGTGATCTTTTACGGATTACTGATTCTTTCTGTTATACTGCTACATCATTTTGAAGAGGTAAAACCTTTGTTACAACAATTCAGTGCTGGTAAGGAAAATGCAGTTTTTATTAACTGGCTTGATACAAACCGTTACAATATAATCTCAGTTTCAGGAATACTGTTTTTCACAACCACATTTATATATTTTCTCCAGAATAACAATACGGAGGCAAAGGACAAGGGAGAGTTCTTAATCCGCTTTGCAATCATTTTGTTTATCCTTTTCAAACTGCCAATGTTACTTGGTTTTACGTTCTACTTTGTAATATGGCATTCTGTTTTATCACTTAATAATATTAATACTTATTTAAGAAAGAATAATTCATATACTAAAAATAGCATCAGGAGACAAATTATATTGTATAGTCTTCTTGCCATTGGTGGAATTGCTTTATTTGGTTTAACGGGGTTCATGTTTATTAACAGCAATGCCATGGTGAGTTACCTGTTTTTAGGTCTTGCTGTGCTTACTGCACCACACATGCAAATTATGCATGACATGTACAACAGTATACGGCAAATAAAGCCAGTAGGAAATTAAGATTACCAGAAAATTATTTTAAAATAAAATTTACTCAATGTTCAAGAAATTCAAGGCCTCAGAATTATTAATCATAGCGATGGTGATTATCCTGATTTTTATATCAGAATATTATTATGTAATACTGAAAGACCTCAACAGAGCTATTTTTATTGGGTTGTGGCCTCCAACTATCATGGGCCTACTCATCTTTTTCAATATGAAAAAACAATAATATACTATTATGGAAAACAATACGGATATCATCGTTTTAACGAGTGTTATTATTGTACTTTTTATTGTATTTGTCATTGCTACAGTAAGAGAGCTTAACACTATAAGTACAAAAGAATTTGTGGAGAAAGAAGAAGGTGGGCCAAGGGCAGAAATGATGCGTTTCATTGGTACACTATTCACAGACGACAGGATTGATGCCGGTAAGAAAATTACATTCATGAATGCAGTTAAACCCATTATTGAAGATTTGCTGCCTGAAAAAGAAATAAAGAAAGAATGAAAAATACAAATATGCATGTACTTTTTTTTAGTACGGAATAATTAACAGAAACTTCTTCAATACCTTAAACATAGTGTGCTACACGGCGTTATTCATTTAATTATGAGTATATTTTCTATAGCACTTTTTAATTTTTTTTTTCACTTTCAAAAAATATACTAAACTTATGAAATCAATTAAACACGCTGCACTTTTTGTAGCAGTAACATTACTTTCCATTAACGTAATGGCACAAACCAAACAGGATATTGTAGATGTAGCCGCAGGTTCAAAAGCACACACCACATTGGTAGCTGCAGTTAAAGCTGCAGACCTAGTAAGTACTTTAAAAAACAAAGGCCCTTTCACTTTTTTTGCACCCACCAATGATGCTTTTGCGAAACTACCAGCCGGTACAGTAGAAAATTTATTAACCCCAAAAAACAAGGCAACACTTGTCAGTATCTTAACTTACCATGTAGTAGCTGGAAACCTGAATGCAAAAGCCATTTTGGCTGCAATCAAAAAAGGTAAAGGCAAAGTGGTGTTAACAACTGTTGCAGGTGGAAAATTAACTGCCGCAATTGTGAAAGGAAAGGTTGTGTTGACAGATGAAAAAGGCGGTAAAGCAATAGTTACTGCTACTGACTTGAAAGCAACAAACGGTGTTATTCATGTAATTGATGCTGTAATTATGCCTAAATAAAAGGTTTAATACTGTATCAAAAGTGTATGGCTGTATCAATTTGATATGGCCATACTTTTTGGTATACTGTAACTGAAAAAAAAGCTCCCAATTTATTATAATAAAAGTTTCTTGTATCTGTTGGAATGAAAGATTTTTAAATGATTGAATCTTCTAAGTGTCATGTATAATAAATCAATGCTTCCTGAGTAGATTATATATAGCCATTGTCACGGATGGGCAAAATATTCATACACAAAGAGTAACTGTAACCACAAATAAATTATAACTTTTATTGTTTATCATCTTAAATTAATTACTATGGAATCAGTTAAAGAAAAAAACATATTAATTACCGGTGCTACAGGCGGTATTGGCAGTAAAACAGCCAGATTATTATCATCCAGTGGTGCAAATCTTTTTATTGCAGCAAGAAATAGAGAAAAGCTAACCGCCCTGGCATCTGACATTAATCTATCTCCTGATAAATTATTTGCATTAGATATCAGTAAACCCGAAGAAGTAAAATTGTTGAAGGATAAATTTTTTTCACAGTATCCATCTATTGATGTATTGGTGAATGCAGCAGGTATCGGTATCATCAAATCAACAGATGAACTAACGGAGCTGGAATTTCTTCAAACACTCAATTACAACCTGTATGGTCCTTTCCTGTTGGTTAAAGCTTTTTTACCAAAAATGAAAGAGGTAAAAAAAGGATTGATTATAAATATTCCCGGCATATTGGGCAAAATACCCATGGCGGGTGCGGCTGCTTACAGTGCTTCTAAATATGGCTTGGTGGGTATGATGCAAAGTATCCGTGAAGAAATAAAACGCACTGAAATTCGCATTACCAATTTATTTTTGGGTGGAGTGGATACCCCTTTTTGGGATGCGATTGATTTACGGGTGCAGCGTGATAAAATGGTATTGGCAGAGGAAGCGGCCAAAGCTATCTGGTTTTTATGCCAGCAGCCAACCAGTGGTGTGGTAAGTGAAATGGTGATACAGCCTTTTAATCACCAGGCAATATAGAAATAGTATTACTTTAAGTATTCATGAAACTGAAGTAGAGTCGATTATCCCGAAACTTCAATTCATCCTGCTTTGCTATATATGAGGAGGTCAAACACCTTTAACTCATGTATTTTCTTGAATCTTTCTAATAAATGGTTTAAAAACTGTCCTTTGAGGCCACAAAAAGTCTTACAGAATAGTGACACTTTATTTTTTTTCATCTTCCTAAAAAATCTTTTTATAGCATCAGACGAAATACCTTACTACCAATAACAACGTTTTTATCCACTATGACACTTAGGGAATATAAATTTTCTCAACACTATATATATATAATTATCGGAATGTATTAAATGTGGGCTTATCAATATGTATACTTTCCCAGTTGTAATTAGGAACCCCAATTTCTTCAGAAACATTATGACTCAAAATAATAGTATTATTGGCCCTGAACCGGAAATCCACTTTTTTCAAAGTGTATAAGGCGCTCCAGGATAGCGTTCCATTTTCATTTGGCAGGACTAATTCGAGATTTATATCTGAAGAAACTGCAGTTCAGTTTAAATCCTATTAGTTGATCTTTTCATATTCCCAGGTATTGGAGGTAATGTTGAATTTGGACTCTCCACTTTGATACGCAGGGCCACACTGGCTGTATCTGCAACAAGTCCATTATACGTGTATTCAGCTTTCAAAATAAGGATAAGAATGAAATGGTTACATTAAGCATTTGCAAAAACTGTTCTATCTAATGTTAGAATACCAAGTGATAAGTTTATTTACAATACTCTTTTAAGCTAGGTATTTAGTACACCGAAAAATATACCGTAATATTGATATCTAATAAATATTTTACATTTGTCATATCTATCACTCAATTTCTTTAACAATATATGAATGTCCTCATAGTTGACGATAACAAAATTGCCAGAACCACAATGAAGCAACTGGCCAGCCAGGTAAAAGATATTATGGTTACAGGTGAATGCGCAAATGCCATGGATGCCTTTAATTTGTTGCAGGTGCAACCAGTTGACCTTATTTTATTAGATATTGAAATGCCAGGGATGACGGGGTTGGAGCTTACCAAAAACCTGGGTAATAAAAAGCCTATAATCATATTCACCACTTCAAAAAAAGAATATGCTGCCGAGGCATTTGAATTAAATGTAGCAGATTACGTTGTAAAACCTGTAACACCATCCCGTTTTATACAGGCAATAGATAAAGCAAGAGAAATATTAGAAAGTAATACGCAGGAAGTCAAGCTGGATAAAGATGAGTTTATTTTCATTAGAGATTCTAATATTGTACGCAG
>JBKJLT010000208.1:0-3960 GCA_046596765.1 Ferruginibacter sp.
AAGCCATAAGGTTGTTTGGTGCGGTCATCTACAGGCATGCGGGCTTTCAGAAAATTATCGCCCAGCTCCACCCATTCCATTCCTAAAAATTGGCCCATGGTTTTGGGGCCAAGTGGATTTATATCGGGTAAAGAGAGGGATTTATTAAACCAGATTGACATAAATAATAATTGAAGTGAAAAAAATCCGGCATGAGACGAACTCGCCAAAAGGCAAATTTCTACAGGCAAATTTTTATTTTTTCTTTTTGATGGATTTTGTAACTACATCTGGTAAAAACTGCGAAACATCTCCCCCGTTACGCAATACATCCCGTACCAGCGTAGATGCAACAGATGTAAACTGGGGCAGACAGGTGAGGAAGATGGTTTCAATTTTTTTATCAATGCTGCGGTTCATATCGGCAATGGCTTTTTCGTACTCAAAATCATTTACGTAGCGTATGCCGCGTAGAATAAAATTAGCACCTGCCTTATTGCAGCAGTCAACGGTTAAACCGTCGTACGCAAGTGCTTCTACTTTTGGATTATCCCGGTAGATTTCCCGTAACCATTTTAAACGCTGCCTTTCGCTGAACATTGGTTTTTTATTAATGTTACGGCCAATACCAATTACCAGCTTATCAAATAAAGGCAGGGCACGGTCAATAATATCAGTATGTCCCAATGTAACGGGATCAAATGTGCCGGGGAAGAGACAAATACGGGAAGGCATGATTGAAGATTTTAGATTTTAGATTTTAGATTTCTATAAGCAATGTACAGTTTTTAAATCTGCAATCGGAAATCTAAAATCTAAATTTTTTTAAGGTTTACTTCCAGAAAGAAGATATAACGAAGCCATCCTCACCGCCACGCCATTCTCTACCTGTTGTAATATGATAGATTCGTTACTGTCTGCAACATCGCTGTCAATTTCCACACCGCGGTTTATGGGGCCCGGATGCATAATTACAATTTCTTTTGGCAAACCATCCAATAATTTTCGGGTTACACCATAAGCTAGATTGTATTCCCGCAAAGATGAAAACAGCACCTGGTTCTGCCTTTCGAGCTGAATTCTCAAAACATTGGCCACATCGCACCACTCCAAAGCTTTTTTCATATTGTACTCAACTTTTACGTTTAGCGCTTCCTTTATATAACGGGGGATAAGTGTTGGCGGACCGGCAACCATTACCTCAGCACCCATTTTATTTAGCAGGTAAATATTACTTAGTGCAACCCTGCTGTGCATAATATCTCCTACCAAAACAATTTTTTTTCCTTCGAGTGTTCCCAGCCGTTCCGTTATAGATAAAGCATCAAGCAAGGCCTGAGTTGGATGTTCGTTAATACCATCACCGGCATTGATGATTGCTGCGGGAATATGTTTTGCCAGGAAGTGTGGTGCACCGCTGGCACTATGGCGCATCACCACCATATCCACCTTCATACTTAAAATATTGTTTACGGTATCCAGCAGTGTTTCGCCTTTTGATACCGACGATGCAGAAGCAGAAAAATTAATAGTATCGGCACCAAGCCTTTTTTCTGCCAGTTCAAAAGAAATCCTGGTACGGGTGCTATTTTCGTAAAATAAATTCACAATGGTAACATCCCTCAAGGAAGGAACTTTTTTAACAGGGCGTTGTAAAACTTCTTTAAATTGTTTTGCTGTTTGCAGTATTAATGCAATATCGGAAGGAAGTAAATCTTTAATGCCCAATAGATGTTTGGTAGATAGTTGCATTAAGGAGCGAAGTTAGGGGAAAAAATGACTAATGGATAATTTGATAATTAATAATTTTGTCGACTTGTAGCTGGTGGCATTTAAGCATGTTGCTTTAGATCTAAAACATTATCAATTATTCATTAACCCATTATCCATCAATACAGAACCACCGCTTCCTTATCCCACTCTACTTTTACTTTTTGAGATATGACCGTATCAATAGCTTTTCCACAATAATCAGGCTGGATGGGAAGTTCACGATTGAACCTGCGGTCAACCAAAACGCACAATTCTATTTTTTGTGGCCTGCCAAAATCCTGGATAGCATCCAATGCGGCACGAATAGTACGGCCGGTATAAAGCACATCATCAATTAAAACCACTTTTTTACCTTCCACAGAAAAAGGAATATCGGTTGTATTGGCAACATGCAGTTCATCTCTTACATCATCGCGGTAAAAAGTAATATCTAAAACTCCGTATTGTGGCATTTGACCGGACGTAAGTTGCTGAATAAATTCCATCAATTTGTTACCTACCTGCACGCCACGGGGTTGCATGCCGATAAATACCGTTTCTTTCAAATCAACATTGTTCTCTAAAAGCTGATGTGCCAGCCGGAGGATGGTAAGGTGCAATTGCTGTTTATCTAAGATCGTTTTCAATGTAAAATTTTGTACAGCGAATTTATCAGTTATTAGCCGATAAAAAAAGTTGCTGTTTGTAAGGGTGCATTTCCAATTATCGCATCATTTTGACCTCACCCCCAACCCCTCTCCAAGGGAGAGGGGAGCTTTGGACTCAGAAATTTGAACATAATTTATTTTGCATTTAGATTTAGCAATTCGAGAATTTGAAATGCTCCCATTTGTAACTGCTTATGATTTATTATATAAAACGCCTTGATCATTTTTTGCAAAAACAGTAACAGCACCTGCATCAATTACTCAAATTGGAAAATCAAAATCAAACACAAATTTTTCTGGCTTTGGTAAAGGTTTGCGTGGCAGCAAATCGTTACGCATGGCAGTGTTATATACAAAAGCCGCAATAATTACAGCGGCCTGCTGCAGGTCGGTTATGCTCAGGTGGTCGTAGGTATCCATATTGCTGTGATGGGTACGGGTTTCGTACTCCAGCGGATCTTGTATAAATTGAAAACCCGGTATGCCTACTGCATCAAAACTAATATGATCGGTACTGCCGGTATTGCTAAGTGTAACGCCGCCTGCTGCGCCCATATCTGCAAAGGGAGCCAGCCAGGCTTTAAAAATATCACGCACGGCGGTGTTGCCCTGTGCAAAAATGCCACGTATTTTACCGCTGCCATTGTCGAGGTTATAGTAGGCAGATATTGTACTTTGCTCTGCTGAAAGTTTCATGTCTTCCGGATTGCCAAAATGTTTTTTTACATAACCAAAGCTGCCGTACAGGCCCTGCTCCTCTCCGCCCCATAAAGCAATGCGTATGGTGCGGCGTGGCTGTATGCCCAGTGCTTTTAAAATCCGCATAGCTTCCAGCGTAACAATGCAACCTGCGCCGTTATCTGTTGCGCCCGTGCCGCCAGCCCAACTGTCTAAGTGGCCGCCAAGCATTACCACCTGACTTTTTAATGTGGGGTCGGTGCCTGGTATTTCTGCCACTACATTGTAACCGGTAAGGTCATCACTGTAAAAGGTGTTCTGCACATTCATTTCCAGTTCCACTTTTTTATTGTCTTTGATAAGGCGCATCAGTTTCAGATAATCTTCCCTTCCTATTTTCATTTCGGGTAATGTTGCTTCGTAGCCACTGGCATAACCTGTGCCGCCGTCAACAAATACGGTACCATCCCTGTTATTGCGGCCACTAAGCAGCAAACCCTTTGCGCCCATTTTTTCAAGGTATAATTTTGTGTAATAATCGCTTTTTATAAAGGGCAGATAGCTTTCCATCTGCTTGCGGGTTACCATATATTTTTCGGAGATATTATCTAAGCTGGTATCCCCGTACCGGGTTGCATAAGCTTTAAATGCATCAGGTATGGTTGTACCGCCGGGTTTTACCATCACAATCTTTCCTTTTAAAGACGCTCCTGCTTTGGTAATAGAAGCTGAATCAAGATTATCCAGCATGATAAGTTCTGTTTTAACTGATTTTTTTGTGCTTTTGCACCAGGGTACAGGATAGGCAGTAATGTCCTGGTAATAAGGAATTTTTAAAGCAAGCGTGCCTGTTTCATTTTGCCATCCTTTACCAAATTCGCCC
>JBKJLT010000383.1:0-4388 GCA_046596765.1 Ferruginibacter sp.
GTAGCAATAAGCCCTTCATGGTATTTATGAATCAACTCTTTATCAATACGCGGATATTTGGAGTACATACCTTCAATGTATCCCAGCGAAGTAAGTTTCACCAGGTTCTTATACCCTTCTGCATTTTTTGCAAGTAATATCTGGTGATGCCGTGGGTCTTTTTCTTCTTTGCTGAAAGTTTTACGATGCCTGTCGGTAGTAATATAAAATTCGCAACCTACAATGGGTTTAACTTTTAAAGTACCATCATCATTTTTATGGTTATATGCTTCCTTTACAAATTCAAAAGCGCCAAACATATTGCCATGGTCGCTTATCGCAAGGGCAGGCATGCCATCTGCAATGGCTTTTTTGTAAAGCCTTTTTATAGATGCTGCCCCATCCAGCAAAGAAAATTGAGTATGTACGTGTAAATGAGAAAATTTCATAACAATTGATTCTGGATACTTAATACTGCCTCAAAATTTGTGAATTTCCACAATCCAGTATCAAGTATCCTGTGTTTTGCCTTTTCAGCAAATATCGCAAACAATAATCTGCATGTCTAATTCGTTTTTCCACAGTAGTTAAATTGAAAATCATAATTAAACGTTAACAGGTTGCATTTACGGCATTTACAGGTTAACTTTGCGCAGCATTAGAAAAATTTATAATCACCAGTTTGTAGGACAGGACTCTCAGGCAAGTACAGATAAGCATCATAAACAAAAGAATTTAAGAAGATCGAAAAACACAAGACTAAGTTGTACTTACGTTTTAAACCCCAAAGTTTACGTTTGAAAAACTTCTTTCTTGTTTCTGTAATCATCAGCATTTTTTCAGGAACAACTTTTACGGCCAAAGCACAACCATCTGTTAATATAGAGCAGGTGAATGCTAATGCGGTACATAACCAATCACTTAAATTTATTGATGCAATAGAATTTAAAACAGTAACTGCAACTGTTGGTAAACCTGTTGAAACAAAAAACAACAAGGGGGTATCTAAAAATGAGGAATCTGCTGCAATTGAAAACTTCAGTTCTTTGCAGTTTAAATATGCCCAATTGCTGGATGTGGATGTAGAATCGGTTACTAATCTGATTTTATTTAAAGAAATTGAAAAATGGTGGGGCACCCGTTACAGGTACGGAGGCGCAACGGATAAGGGCATTGATTGCAGTGCTTATGCTGCCACGCTTGTACATAAGGTATTTGGTTTGGTATTGCCACGTACAGCACGTGACCAATATGCAAGTTGCATAAAACTTGATAAGGAAGCCATGCAGCAGGGAGACCTGATTTTTTTTAATACCAGAGGCGGCATTAGCCACGTGGGCCTGTATTTAGGCAATGGCTATTTTACACATGCCAGTACCAGTATAGGTGTAACCATCAGCAACCTATCTGAAACATACTGGAGCAAAAAATTTGTGCGTGGCGGAAGGTTAACAGTACCAGAAAACTGTGAATAAGATATTTTCAGATCAAATTATTGAGGAGTTTTTTTATCTCCTTTTTTTATGCCCAGTTTTTTTTGAAAGGTTTGCCATACTGGCATAACATCGGGCGATAATTTTAGGTAAAGCGTTCCTGTAATAAACAGTACAAGATAAACCGCACTCCGCAGTATCATTCCGGCAAAGCCATTTATGTTATCAAAAAGAAAATAGCAACAGCAATAAGCAGCAATACCAAGTATAATTGTATAAATAGTTTTAAGGGTGAAGGGTTGTAGCTGAAACTTCCTAATTAAAAAACCATAACGTATTGCATTGTAAATAGTAAAGCTGATGAGATTGGCAATGGCCGGCCCCATTACACCATAATAGTATTTGGTTAAAATATAATTGAGCGGCAGCGTTAAAGAAAGCAGAATAATGCCGGTATAAAAATCAAAACGCCAGTAGGTTGATGTGTTGATGATCTGGCTGTTTACCCCGGTACCCATATCAATGATACGCATTAAACCGATGAAAAAGAAAACCCACCTTGCATCAATATAACCGGCCTGCAAATGAAAAGTAAAAACCCCATCAGTAAAATTAAGCCAGATAAGCGCAAACATACCCACAGAAAAAATTAACTGGTTAATGGACGAGCTGTGATAGATACGGTCGATCTTCTTCATATCCTTATCCTTCCATGCCTTTGATAAAGCGCCCAGCGATGATGAAACAATACCTCTTTGCGGTGCCTGAATTAAACTGGCAATATTTTGTGCCAGGGTGTAAATGCCCGCCATGGCAAGGCCATTGGGCAACACAGCGGCAATGATGATGGTATCAATAACCATGGAAACTGTAAAAACCAAACTGCCGCCGTAAACAAAAGAAATTAACGTAATGATTTTTTTTAAGAATTTTTTTGAAACCCTGCTCACCGAAAAAGTAAAAGAAATTTTATTTTGCAATAACAGGTACACAAGCAGCATTACAGCAACTGCCAGAAAAGTAAAGGAGTATATTTTGATGAATAGATCGAATGATGCAAGGATACCGGCAAAACTAAGAACAATTAAAATGCTTGTAAAAACCCTGAACTGTATCTCCCGTAAAAAATTAGAGAATACCGATTTTTTTACCTGCCAGGCATAGGCTTCTAAAATTGAAAAAAGTGTAAGGCCCATACCAAAAGGGAAAATGTAGTAGTAATACTTTACCAGGTCGGGGGCGTTGGTTCCGTATTTTCTGATTACAATATCCTTAAATAAAATACCGGCAATTATCACCAGGCAAAAACCAAACAATGAAAAGGAGATAGCCCAGGTTAACTGGTCATTTTTTTTAGGAGGGAGATTGTCATTGTAATAAGGATAAAATTTGTGAATGTATGCCGGCATGCCAAGGTTGGCAACAGCAAACATAATATTTGCAACGGCCATAAAAATACCGGTAAGCCCATATTCAGCCTGAGTAAAACCACCTTCCCGTGCAAACAACCAGGTATTAAAAAAACCAATAGCAAAGCCAATGTACACCACCAGTGAGGAAATAAGGCTTTGCTTGCGTATTTGCGACATAGCTTTGTTTGCTGCTAAATTAATCTACCTTTTTTGCATTTTGTCATTTCGACGAAGGAGAAATCTATTAATCTTCTCCAAGCATTTCAAATAGATTCCTCTCAATGCTCGGAATGACAAACCATTTCATTACTCTACCTTTTTTGTTTTAATGTAGAAATTTGGGTCAACAGTAAAACTATTATCTCCTTCAGGATACAGATTCATAGTTTTCCATCTTTCCGTTGGCTTTATCCATTGCTCTGTTTTAAATTTTATTTTTAAGGGCAGATTAAAACCTTTAACGCAATTGGTATAGCGGTAAGAGAGTTTGTATCCGTCAATTTTATATTCAAGCACAGGTATTTGTGTTGTTCGTAAATACTGGTCAAACACTTTACTAAAATTGATTTTGCTTTCTTTGTTGATATAATCTTCTACCTGTTTGGTGGTAACCGTTTGATGATAGAATGTTTTATTCAACCCTCTTAATATCATCCTGAATTTTTCATCATCATTTATAACCTGCCTGATGGTATGTAACATATTCCCGCCCTTGGGATACATATCGCCGCTTCCTTCCTGGTTTACATGGTATGGGCCAATGATTGGAATATCATTTTGTATTCCTTTTCTTGTTCCGATGAGGTATTCATTGCCCGCCTGTTTACCATACCAATAATCTGTAAACAAAGTTTCGCTATAATTAGTAAACCCTTCATGTATCCACATATCAGCAATATCTTTTGATGTAATATTATTGGCAAACCATTCGTGCCCGCTTTCATGAATAATAATAAAATCCCATTTTAATCCCCAGCCAGTGCCGCTTAAATCACGGCCTAAATAACCATTCTTGTATTTGTTGCCATAAGCCGTGGCACTCTGGTGTTCCATACCCAGGTGAGGAGCCTCAATCAGCTTATACCCATCTTCATAAAAAGGATAGGAGCCAAACCAATGTTCAAAAGCTTTCATCATGCGTGGTACATCTTTAAATTGTTCTTTGGCTTTATCAACGTTATATTCAAGCACCCAGTAATCCATATCAAGCTTACCTTTTTCGCCATTATATACTTCGCTGAAATGAGCATATTTGCCAATATAAGGAATGAGGTTGTAACTGTTGATAGGATTGGTAACTGCCCAATCATAAGTAGCTGTTCCATCGCCATTATTTATTTTACCACGAAACCTTCCGTTGCCTACACACATCAACGAATCGGGAATGGTAATATGCATTTCGGCACTGTCAGGCTCATCGGCCTGGTGATCTTTACAGGGATACCAAACGCTGGCACCAAGGCCTTGACAGGCAATGCTTACAAAGGGATTATTCTTTTCATCTTTTTTCATAATTAAACCTCCATCCCAAGGTGGGCGAATGGCGATACGGGGTTTGCCGTGG